>DKII01000140.1 GCA_002454125.1 Novosphingobium sp. UBA6722 | reverse complement strand
AGCACGCGGCCGAACTGGCCCAGGGCCCGGAAGCAGCGATCGGCGACGATCCGCTGGCGGCAGTCGAGGGTGAAACCCACGGCACTGACGCCGATGCCGGTGACTACCTGAACCCCGAAGCGGCCGACGGCGAGGAGTAATCCCCGCCCCGCCTTGACGGGTAAACGAAGACCCCGCCGGATCGCTCCGGCGGGGTTTTTCGTTGGTGATCAGTCAGAAATCAGGACGTCCGCGTTTCGTGCCAGCGGGCGAGGGCTGCAGAGACCGACTGCATCATCTCCATTCGCGCGCGGACGGGCTGGTGGGTTGCGGCGATCATCACGGCCACGCCGTAATAGGACCCGTCCGGAGCCTCGACCACCGCGACATCGTTATAGCCGGTGGCCAGCGAGCCGAGTTCCTGCCCGGTCCCGGTCTTGTGGAAGGCCTTCCAGCCGCGCGGCAGACCGGCTTTCAGCCGCATCGGTCCGCTGCGCGATTTGCCCATGGTGTCGAGCAGCAGCCGGGTCGATTGCTCTGACAGCAACTCACCCTTGGCCAGCCGCGCCAAGGTCTGGGCCATGCCCGCCGGGGTCGCCCCGTCCATCGGGTCGGCGACGTACTTGGCGAGCGCCGCCTCGCGCACATCCTTGGGCAGGCGCGCGCGGGCCTGCTCGAAATTGCGCCCGGCGGCCAGTTCGGGCGACCAGGTCAGCCCGGCCGCCGCGCTTTGCAGCAGGCGTTCGCCCGGGCCGAAGCGGATGCCGGTGATCCCGCGGCTCTTGAGGAAGGCGCGGATATGGTCCGGCCCGCCAACGGTCCAGAGCAGGCGGTCATTGGCGGTATTGTCCGACAGCGACAGCGCGTTGGCCATCAGCATCTGGACCGGCCGCTCAATCATGCCCTTGTCGAGCACTTCCCATTGCAGCGGCTGGTTGAACAGCGTCAGGTCGCGCGGGGTGATGGTGATCGCCTGGTCGAGCCGCATCCGGCCATTGTCGACCGCATCGAGCACCGACATCGCCACCCACAGCTTGGAAACGCTCTGCTGCGGGAAGTGCTGATCAAGCCGGGCGCCGACGGTCCAGTTACAGCCAGCCTTGGTCACGCCGATCCCGACCGTGCCGTCAAAGCTGGCAGCGATGCGTGAAAGTTCGGCCTGCAATGCGGCCGGCTGGGCCGAGCAATCAGCCTGGAACGGCGGTGGGGTGGGCCGCTTACCCACTTCGGCCAGGTCAAGCACGAGGGCCGGCGCGCCGCCGGTGGCCGTGCCGAAGGCATAGGAGCCGAGGCCGGCCAGGGTCAGCACTGCGGCCCCCGCCGCCAGCCAGCGGCGCGGATGGCCATGGCGGTGCCGCGTGCCAAGACGGTCGTTCATGGAAACAGGGTTGTTACGCTCGATAAGCATGGGTCGCGGAATGCATTATCCACGCCGAGACCGTCCGGAGCAAGGCTCCGTACGCCTTTTTCGTCAGGCGTAGGCTATCGCTTCCAGCGCGCCGAAACAGGCCAGCGCGCCCTTGTCGCCAAAGGGTTGAAGCTGGCTGACAAATACGCCGCCAAGGCCCGCAGCGGGATCGATCCAGTAGTACGAATTGAAGATTCCGGCCCAGGCCAGGCTGCCGGGTGAGCGCCCGTTCGGCCCCTTTTCCGGGTTGATCAGGAAGCCCAGGCCCCAGCCGGTGTGCTGATCGGGGAAGGTGTCATAGGGCGCGGCGAGCTGCGGCATGGCGCTGCCCATATAGCCGGCGCGCAAGGGAGCAACCTGGTTGCGGCTCATCTCGGCAATGCTCGCGGCGCTGAGTACGCGGGTTCCATCGAGTTCGCCGCCGTTCAGCACCATGCGGACGAACTGCGCATAGTCGGGCGCGGTCGAGGTGATCCCGCCGCCACCGCCATCGAACTCGCCGCCGCCGAGGTAGATATCGACGGGCGACAGCGCACCGCCAGCACGGACATGGACCCGCGCCGCATCGGCCGGGAGCGCGGCGCGGAAGGCGGTCTGGTTCATGGCCAGCGGGGCAAACAGATTGGCGGTGAGGTAATCGTTGAGCCGCTCACCGGTTGCCGCTTCGATCGCCAGACCGACCCAGTCGGTCGCGACCGAATACTCCCAGCGCTCGCCCGGATCGAACATCAGCGGCATGGTCACCGATGCACGGGTGCCCGGCACTGGCATCCCGACTGCGCCGAAGTACTGCAGCACTTCCGGGTGGACGAAGAAATAACCCAGGCCGGCTGTGTGAGTCAGCAGGTGTCGCAGCGTGATCGCGCGTGCGGCGGGGCGCAGCTGGGGCTTTCCGTCAGCATCGAACCCGGTCAGCACTTGCGGATTGGCCAGTTCGGGCAGCAGCGCACCGACATCGTCATCAAGCTCCAGCCGGCCCTGCTCGACCAGCTGCATCGCCCCGACCGAAACCAGCGCCTTGGTCATCGAGGCGATCTGGCAGACCGTGTCGAGCTGCATCGGCGCGCCGTTGCTGACATCGGCGTGCCCCAGCACCTCGGCGTGGCGAATGCCATCGCGGTCAACGATCAGGCCTACGGCTCCGGGCAGGTCAGCTTGGGCAAAGGCGGCGGCGAACGGCGTGGTCTGGCTCATGGGGCATGACGCTAGCGAGGGTGCGCGCGAAGGGGAAGCATCATTGCAGCAGGGGACGCGCGCGGGTAGGGACGCGGGCATGACCGTGACCACCCGTTTCGCCCCATCGCCGACCGGCGCGCTCCACGTCGGCAATGTCCGCACGGCGCTGCACAACTGGCTGCTGGCGAAACAGGCTGGCGGGCGCTTCCTGCTGCGGATCGACGATACAGACAAGGAACGCAGCCGCGAGGAATATGTCGAAGCGATCCGCGCCGACCTGGCCTGGCTGGGGCTGGTCCCCGATGGCGAGGAGCGCCAGTCCGCCCGGTTCGAACTCTATGAGCGCGAGTTCCAGAAGCTGGTCGCCGCGGGCCGGGTCTATCGCTGCTACGAAACGTCGCAGGAGCTGGAGCTGAAGCGCAAGGTCCTGCTCGGCCGGGGCCTGCCGCCGATCTATGACCGCGCCGCGCTGGCGCTGAGCGAGGCCGATCATGCCGCCAAGGCATCGGCCGGCGAACGCCCGCACTGGCGCTTCCTGCTCGATCATGACCAGCCGATCGAGTGGACCGACGGCATTCGCGGTCTCCAGCACTTCGATCCGCGCCAGATGTCGGACCCGGTCGTGCGCCGCGCCGATGGCTCGTGGCTCTACATGCTCCCCTCGGCGATCGACGATGTCGCCATGGGGATCAGCCACGTGCTGCGCGGCGAGGATCACGTTTCCAACACCGCTGCCCAGGTCCAGATGTTCACCGCGCTTGGCGCCGAGCCGCCGCGCTTTGCGCACGAGGCACTGCTGGTCGGGACCGAGGGCAAGCTTTCCAAGCGCCTGGGTTCGCTCGGCATGGCCGAACTGCGCGAAAGCGGAATCGAGCCGCAGGCCGTGATCGCCCTGCTGGCCCGGCTGGGGACGTCCGATCCGGTTGATCCGGCGCTTGATGTCGATGCCCTGGCGGCCAGCTTCAACCTGGCGCATTTCGGCCGCGCCCCGGCCCGGTTTGATGAAGCCGAGCTGGCCCGTGTCAACGCCGCAATCATTCACCGCCTGCCGTTCGGCGCTGTCGCCGCGCGTCTCCCCGCGGGAATGGACGCAGCCGCCTGGGAAACGATCCGTTCGAACCTGTCGCGCCTGTCCGAAGCGGCGGACTGGTGGCAGGTGGTGACCGGGCCGATTGCCGCCCCCGCGCAGTCGGACGAGGACCGCGCCTACCTCGCGGCAGCCGCTGCGGTGCTGGAACAGGTCGGGGCCGATTGGGCCGCGCTGACCGCTGCGCTCAAGGAGCAGACCGGGCGCAAGGGCAAGCCGCTGTTCCTGCCACTGCGCCAGGCCCTGACCGGACAAGACCACGGGCCCGAGATGGCCGCGCTGCTGCCACTGATCGGGAAAGCGGCA
>DKII01000083.1:24912-35514 GCA_002454125.1 Novosphingobium sp. UBA6722 | reverse complement strand
TGTTCAACATCCTGCTGCAGGTGATGGATAACGGCCGCCTGACCGACCACCACGGCAAGACGGTCGACTTCCGCAATGTCGTCCTGATCATGACCACCAACGCCGGGGCCAGCGACATGGCCCGGCAGGGCATCGGTTTTGGCGACGTGTCCAAGGCGGATGCCGGTGACGAAGCGGTCAAGAAGATGTTCAGCCCGGAATTCCGCAACCGGCTCGATGCGATCGTGCCCTTCGCCTACCTCGGCACCGAGGTGATCGCGCGGGTGGTCGACAAGTTCGTGCTGCAGCTTGAATTGCAGCTGGCTGACCAGAACGTCCACATCCAGTTCGATGGCGATGCCCGCAAGTGGCTGGGTGAGCGCGGCTATGACAAGCTCTACGGCGCGCGGCCGATGGCCCGCCTGATCCAGGAGAAGGTCAAGCAGCCGCTCGCGGAGGAATTGCTGTTCGGCAAGCTGCGCCACGGCGGCGAGGTCCACGTCTCGGTCAAGGACGAGGCCCTGGCGTTCGAATTGACCCCGGCCCCGCCCAAGCTAGCCAAGAGCAAGGCGGAAAAGCCCGCCGCCGGGCGCAAGGGCAAGACCGCGCCGGAAACGAGCAAGGACGGCAACGACACCGATTGATCGGGGTCAATGCGCAGGATTCGGCAGCCTGTCAGCGAGCAGGCTGCCGAATTTCGTTTGCGGAGCCGATCCGATGACTGTTGAAACTGCCGAAGCCCCGCCCGCCAGCCCGTTCGAACGGGTTGGTGGCCACGCAGCGATGCGTGCCATCACTGACCGCTTCTATGATCTGATCGACGAGGATCCGGCCTATGCCGAACTGCGCGCGGTTCACGCCGCCGACCTGTCCGACATGCGTGCGCAGCTTGCGCTGTTCCTGGCGGGCTGGGCTGGCGGTCCGCGCGATTGGTTCGAGGCCAATCCCGGCAAATGCATGATGAGCGCCCACGGTGGGATCGCGATCACCCGTGACACGGCCGGCCAATGGGCCGAGGCGATGACCCGCGCCATAACGGATACGAATGTGGCCGACCGCGCGATCGCCGAAACGATGGCCGACGTGCTGAGCCGCATGGCCAGGGGCATGGCCCGCGAGTGACCCTCGCCTTGCTCCCTCATTCCGGCTAGCCTGCGGGCCATGAATTCGATCGATCGCTCGCGCCGCCGCCTTGCCATCGCTGCGGCAGGTCTGGCGGGGTTTGTCGACGCGGTGGGCTTCCTTTCGGCCCAGGGCTATTTCGTCTCCTTCATGTCGGGCAATACCACTCGGCTCGGTGTCGACCTGATGGTGCGCCCCAAGGTGGCGGTCATCCCCGCATTGCTGCTTGCCGGGTTCGTGCTGGGTGTCTTCATTGGCGCACTGCTGGCGGCACGCGCCGGAGCGCTGCGCAAGGTGGCGGTTCTGGGTTTGGTGACGGTCTTGCTGACCGGTGCCGCCGCAGCGCATCTGGTCGGCGCAGGCGAGATCGTGCTGGCGCTCCTCGTCCTCGCCATGGGCGCTCTCAACAACACCATTCAGCGCGATGGGGAGGTCTCGGTCGGCCTGACCTACATGACCGGCGCGCTGGTTCGCTTTGCGCAGGGTCTGGCGGCGCGAGTCACGGGAACCGGCGGCGAGGGTTGGGCCAACTGGCTGTTGCTGTGGCTGGGCCTGGCCGTGGGCGCAGTGGCTGGCGCCTATACCCTCCTGGCCTGGCCGCGCCTTGCCTTGTGGCTCGCCAGCGCCTGGGCCTTTGCGCTCGTGCTTGGGGCATTGCAGCTGCGCAAAGAATCGCAAGCCACTTGAACATCGGAACTCCGCACCCTAATCCAGTTTCAAATCGAAACTGGAGAGTCTGCCATGCATCTTGCCGAAACCGCCCTGATCAGCTTCGACCAGCTATTGGGCACGCTGGACCACTTGCTGGGCAAGGCTGCAGCGAGCGAACAGGGCGACGCCTTGCTGCAGGCCCGACTGGCCCCGGACATGTTCCCGCTGGTCACGCAGGTCCGCTTCACCACCCAGCAAGTCTACAACACACTGAACCGCGCTTACGGCGGCGAGCACAACGGCGCCGACACCGATCACACCTCCATCGCCGAAGCCCGCGCTCACCTGGCAGAGGTGCGCGCGCTGATCGCCGCCGCGCGCCAGACCGCGCCGCTACCGGCGGATGCGATGGTCGAGTTTGACTTGCCCAACGGCATGACCTTTGCCCTGACCGTCTCCGACTATGTCCGCGACTGGGCCGTGCCGCAGTTCTATTTTCACTTGATGACCGCCTATGCGGTCCTGCGCCATGCCGGATTGCCGATCGGCAAGATCGATTACATGGGATTCATGATGCAGCACCTGAAGGCGCCGCAAAGCGCCTGATTGCCTAGGGCGTGACGATCTGGACCTGTTTGTCGCGCCCAGTTGCGCCGCGCAACAAGCGAAGTCGTGACGTCGCAATTCCGAGTGCACTGGCCAGGAGATCGAGGACGGCAGCGTTGGCCTTGCCGTCTTCAGGCTTGGCGCGGACCTTCACGACCAGGCGGCCTGCCTCGATCGCGACCATCTCAATTCGCGCACCGGGCGTGACCCGCAAGGTCAGCCGACCATCCGGATCCGCCAGGGCCAGGACCGCATCGGCGGGCGGCAGGTCAGCCTTCGCTCTGGCCATTCAGCGCCGCGGCGTGATGCTTGGCGTTCTCGGCATAGTGCTTCACGCCCATTTGCAGGCCGGCCAGCATCCGGTCATCGAGATCGCGCATGAAAGTGGCGGGACGGCCCGACCACAATTGCCGCGCCGGAATCCGTTTGTTGGGCGAAAGCAGCGCACCGGCCGCCAGCATCCCGTCCTGCTCGATCACGCAGCCGTTCATCGTCTGGGCGGCAAAGCCAACAAAACCGCGATCCTCGATCACCGTGCCGTGGATCATCGCCATGTGTCCGATCAGCACGTCATCGCCAATCAGGGTGGGATAGCCCTCGGGCCGGCCCGGCATGGGTCCGTCGCAATGGATGACAGTGCCATCCTGGACATTGGTGCGCGCGCCGATGACGATGCGGGTAACATCACCGCGCAGCACGCAGTTATACCAGATGCTGGCATCAGGCCCGATCTCGACATCACCGATGATCCGGCAACCCGGGGCGACGAAGGCGCTGTCGTGGATGCGCGGCCGCTTGCCGTGGATTTCAAGGATGGTGATGTCAGGTCGGGTCATGTCAGCGGTTTCCCAGCAGGCTGCTCCAGCGGACCTGGGGCAGGATTGAAGCGTGGTCATCGGTCCAGGCGCGCTTGGCCGGAGCCCCAAGCGGACGCCACGGCCGCGACGGATCAACCTTGCGCAGGTCGTCGATCCGGCTTTGCTCACGCGTGATGGCCACCCAGGTCGAGGAGGTGAAGTAGTTGCCGATTTCTGCTGGCGACGCATCATCGCGCAGCGCTGCACTGAGCCCGCGCTTCGCGGCGATCGCGGCCAGCACCGGCTCAAGATCGATGTAGCGGTTGGAAATATGGATCAGCAGCACGCCGTTGGGGCTGAGCGCGTCGAGATAGACCCCCATGGCTTCGTCGGTCATCAGATGCAGCGGGATCGCGTCCGAGGAGAAGGCATCGACCGCCAGCAGATCCATCCCGCCCTTGGGCATCCGGGCCAGCTCTAGCCTGGCATCGCCAAGCACGACCTCTGCATCCGGCGCGCAATCTCGGATGTAGGTGAAGGTACCGTTGCGTGACAATTCGAGTACGGCCGGATCGATTTCGAAGAAGCGCATGGACTGCCCGGGGCGGCGGTAGCAGGCGAGGGTGCCGGTGCCGAGGCCGACCACGCCGAGCCGCGCTTTGGGGCCAAACAGACGGTCGGCATTGGCAAAGGCGATACCGGCACCCGAGCCGGGGCCATAATAGGTCAGCGGCAAGCGGCTGAGCTTGGGATCAAGCGACTGCTTGCCATGGAGGGTCGTGCCATGCGCCAGGGTTCGCATCTGCTGCACCGGAAATTCGCGCACGGTGTAGACCCCGAAATAACTGCGCGTGCGCAGACCTTCGCGCGAGGCATCGACCGTGTCCCAGCCGCCCTGGGCATACATCAAGGCCACCAGCAGCACGGCCAGCATCCAGCGCCACGAAGCGATCAGGCAGCCGAGTAGGCCAACGCCCAGGGTCAGCAGGTACTGGCCCTTGTCGAGATCGCCCTCGGTGGTGGTCGCCTGATAGATGAACCAGCACATCGCGAGGCCCACAGAGAGGATTACGGCTGCCGTAACCTGGGCAAGTTGCGGGTCGACCCCCTTGAGCTTGCGCCAGTCAAACAGGCTTGAGGTCGGCAACAACACAGCGGCAGCAAGGACGAGCAGCGGATGCTCCCAGACCCAGTCGAACAGCAGCGGTGCAAACAGCGCGGTGAACAACCCGCCCAAGGCGCCGCCAGCCGACATGACCAGGTAGAACAGCGTCAGCTGCGATGCATCCGGGCGCGCATCATAGAGCCGGGAGTGCAGGGCAACGCAGACCACAAACAGCAGGAACACGCTGCCGATCACCGGGGCCAACGTGGCCGCATTGCTGGACGACGCGCCAAACCCGCCAGCAATCAGCACGAACAGCGGCGCCACTTGCGTAAAGACCCGCGCCAGCACCCGGTTGTCGGCAAAGGCAACGCTGAAGCTGAGCAGGTAGAGCCCCAGCGGGATCACCCACAGCAGCGGCATCGCGAAGAGATCGGTGGTGAGATGCGTTGTGGTGGACAGCATCAACCCCGAAGGTACGGCGGCAAGCACCAGCCACAGCGCAATCCGGCGCCAACCGACAGCCGGCACCGCCGGATCGGCTTGCTGCGGCAAGGATGCCTCCGGCGCCTGGCTGCGGCTCCAGGCACAGAGGCCGACCAGTACAACCAGCAGCGCATAGCCCAGGCTCCAGCCAATGCTTTGCTCGGAAGCTGAGAGCAGCGGCTCGGCCAGCAACGGGTAGGCGATCAGGCCGCCGAAGCTGCCAAGATTCGACGCGGCATAGAGCGCCCAAGGCTCAGCGGAAGCCGGATGGGCGGCATACCAGCGCTGCATCAGCGGGGCCTGGGCCGAAACCAGGAAAAACACCGGCCCGATCGTCAGCGCCAGCAGGGCCGGCACCCACAGGATCTCCATACCCGAAGCCGGCGGCGGCAGATCAGCCAGCGTGATCGGCAGCGTCAGCCCGGCCACCGCCAGCAGGGCCAGATGGATCCGCCCCTGCCGCTTGAGCGGCATCTGCGAGAGCCGATGCGCATAGAAATAGCCGGCGAGCAGCAAGGCCTGATAGACCAGCATCGCGCTGTTCCAGACGTTCGGGGCGCCGCCCAACCGCGGCAAGGCAAGGCGGGCGACCAGGGGTTGGACCAGGAACAGCAGGAAGCTGCCGGTCAGGATCGTCAGCACAAACAGGGCGCGCTGCGCCCCCGCCAGGCGCGCGGTCATACGGCGCTCCAATCACAGCGCGGCAATTCGTATGTAACATGGGGCGAAAGCGGGTCATCGGCGGCCAGCCGCGGATGGTCAAAGTCCAGATCAGGACGGTACTGCATCCCAAGTCGCTCCATCACGGCGCGGCTGCGCCGATTGCCTACGGTAGTTATTGCCCAGACCGACGGATCATCGTGGCGGGCCAAGAACCAGTTTATGGCCGCGCGCGCCGCTTCGGTGACATAGCCTTGCCCCCAGGCCGCGCGCGCGATTCGCCAGCCGAACTCCGCCTTGCCTTCGACCGGGCCGACCGAGCCACGGATCACGCCGCACCAGCCAATCAACTGGTCCGTTTCGCGCCTGACCAGCGCCCAGAAGCAGTGGCCATGCTCAGCCTCGATCCCGCGCATCCGCTCGATCAGCGCGCCAACCTCGGCGCGCGACATGACCGGGCCGAGCGTGGCCATGACTTCGGGATCGATGCAAACGGCATGGAACGGCGCGAGATCTTCATCGCGCCACGAGCGCATGACCAGCCGCGGCGTTTCCAGCCGGAACTCAGCCATTCAGCAGTCGCGCGGCGTGAGCGGCGTGGTAGGTCAGCACCCCGGCGCAGCCAGCCCGCTTGAAGGCAGTGAGCGTTTCCAGCACCAAGGCATCACGTTCACCGGCGCCGGCTGCGACCGCTGCCTCGATCATCGCGTATTCGCCGCTGACCTGGTATGCAAATACCGGGGCGCCGAAAGTTTCCTTCACTTTCAGGATAATATCGAGATAGGGCAGCCCCGGCTTCACCATCACGCTATCAGCGCCTTCGAGCAGGTCGAGCTCAACCTCACGCAGCGCCTCGTCGCTGTTGGCCGGGTCCATCTGGTAGGTTTTCTTGTCACCCTTCAGCAAGCCGCGGCTGCCCACAGCGTCGCGGAACGGACCGTAGAAGGCCGAAGCATACTTCGCCGCGTAGGACATGATCTGGACATTGGCGTGCCCCGCACCTTCCAGCGCCTCGCGGATCGCGCCGATCCGGCCGTCCATCATATCGCTGGGCGCAATCACGTCGGCTCCGGCCGCCGCCTGGTTGAGGCTCTGGCCCACCAGCACTTCGACCGTCGCATCGTTCAGCACATAGCCGACCGCATCGACCAGTCCGTCCTGCCCGTGACTGGTGTAGGGATCGAGCGCCACGTCAGTCAGCACGCCGATGCTGTCCCCGCAGGCGTCCTTGATCGCGCGAATCGCCCGGCACATCAGGTTATCGGGATTGAGCGCCTCACCCCCGTCTTCGCTGCGCAGGTCAGGCTGGGTATTGGGGAACAGGGCAAGGCAGGGAATGCCCAGCGCTGCGGCTTCCCTGGCCCGCTGGGCGATCAAGTCAACCGACCAGCGCGACACCCCGGGCAGCGAACCGATCGGTTCTTCAACGCCGGTTCCGGAGGTGACGAACAGCGGCCAGATCAGGTCGGCCGGGGTCAGCACGGTTTCTCGGTGGAGCGCGCGGCTCCAGGCGCTGGCGCGGGTCCGGCGCAGGCGGGTGGCGGGATAGGAACCGGTCATCGCCTAGCTCTAGGTTAGAGACCGGATGCCAGCAAGCCCCGGCGCTAAGGCGTGGACAAGCCGGCGACTGGCGATGCGGTGGCGAGCGGACCCATCGCGGCACCGGGAACCACCGCCTTCAGCGCTGCCATCTTCGCCTTGAAGGCTGCCAGCTCCTTGGCATCGACCTGGTTCGAGACCGTGAAGCGCACCGACATCGGGTTGACCTTCGCGCCATTGCGATAAAGCTCGTAATGGAGGTGCGGACCGGTCGAGAGGCCGGTCGAGCCGACATAGCCGATCACCTGGCCAGCGCGGACCCGGCTACCAGGCGAAACAGCAATCCGGCTCATGTGCGAATAGCCAGTGCCCCAGCCGCCGCCGTGGTCGAGCTTGACGTGGTTGCCATGGCCGCCGCCCCAGCCGGCAAAGGCCACTGTGGCATCGCCGACTGCATAGATCGGCGAGCCCGCCGGTGCACCAAAGTCGACCCCGGCATGCATGCGGGTGTAACCCAGGATCGGGTGGCGGCGCGCGCCAAAGTCCGAGGTAATCCGGCCGACAACGGGCATAATCAGACCTGATCGCTGCGCGCCCATGCCCGAAGCTTCGAAGAACTGGCCATCCCCGCCCCAGCGCAGCAACTGCGCCTTCGGCTTGCCATTGCGTTCGACCCCGGCAAACAGCAGCTCGCCAACCTTGGTTTCGCCAGTGGCGGCACGCTTGAAGCCAACGATGATGTCAAAGGTATCGCCAGGCTCGATCGCGGTATCGAGGCTGAGATGCTGGTCGAGCACCTGGAGATATTGCTGGATCGCCTCGATCGGCGCGCCCGCGGCACGGGCCGAGCGGTACAGTCCGGCTCCGATCGTGCCGCGAATGCGCAGCGGCATGGCATTGACCGGGATCGTTTCGGGCCGAAGCACGAAGCCGCCGGCACTGCGCTGTACGCCGAGCTTGAGATCGAACCGCGCGCGGAACGAGACAGCATCGAGCGGCCTGGGTTGACCGGGACCGGATCGCTTGCCGAGCGTGATATCAATCTGGGTGCCGGGCGGCAAACCCGCCGGGTCGATCGAACCGGCGACCAGGTTGCTGACCCGTGCCGCATCGCCTGCGCCAACCCCCGCGCGTTGTAACACCCGGTCAAAGCTGTCGCCCTGCGTATAGGTTGCGGTAAGCTGGATGATCGCCCGCTCGGGCACATTGGCGACCGGACTGACCCGGTCGGTCGGACCCATCCGGTGCCCGGATTCGGCGCCAAAGGCCAATGGCTGGATTGCCTGGTTGCGAAATTCGTCGCGCGCGGCGGCATCAACCGGCATGGCTGGCGGGGCGGCCAGCGCGGAAAAGTCGGGAAGGAAGGCCAGGGCAAGGGCGCTGAGCCCGAACAGGGTGCCCAGCCCGCGAAACCACCGGGCCGAGCCGATATCCTCGGCCAGGTCGGGCGTCCAGTCGAGCCGCGCCAGGCGCAGTTCCCAGTGCTGGCGCAGCTGTGCCAGCCGTGCGGCCAGCGGCGCTATTCCCGAGGCGGAATGAATCGGTGCAGAGCGCGCGGAACCCGCGGCAATGCGCAGGCCGAGCGGAGCGGTGCCAACCCCGGTTTCAAGCGCTTCACACGAAATGAACACCAATCTGGCCCCCGGGCGACTGCAATCGGCAACCGCTGTGCACGGGTAAGGTTAATCTTCGCCTAAAATGCCGTCCGCCGGTTGGGGAAGAACCGCGATTGAGAGCTTGTCCTGCCCGGGGGGCGATGCCACATCCTGCTGTGCAATGGCGCGCAGCATTTCCGCCCGACAGGATCGATCCGGCGATGGCCGGGTCAAGGCCGTGCTTGGCCCGACCAATACCGGCAAGACCCACCTGGCGATCGAGCGGCTTTGCGCGCACTCATCGGGCGCGATCGGCTTTCCCCTGCGCCTGCTGGCGCGCGAGGTCTACGACCGGGTCTGCGCAATCAAGGGTGCAGACCGCGTTGCGCTGATCACCGGCGAAGAGCGGATCGAGCCGAAGCATGCCCGCTGGCTGCTTTGCACGGCCGAAGCGATGCCGACCCGCGCCGACCTGGCCTTCGTCGCACTCGATGAAGCGCAGCTGGGTGCCGATCGTGAGCGCGGCCATGTCTTCACGGATCGCCTGCTCCATACGCGCGGCCGCGAGGAGACGATGATCCTCGGTTCGGCGACGATCGAGCCGCTGGTTCGCACCTTGGTGCCCGAGGCGGAAATTGTCGGTCGGCCGCGCTTCTCAACGCTCAGCCACGCTGGGGCTCGGAAGCTGTCGCGGATCCCGCCGCGCTCCGCCATCGTCGCCTTCTCGGCCGAGCAGGTTTACGCCATTGCCGAGATGCTGCGGCGCTTCCGCGGCGGCGCGGCAGTGGTGATGGGGGCGCTTTCGCCCGAGACGCGCAACCGGCAGGTAGCATTATACCAGTCCGGGGAAGTCGATTATCTGGTCGCGACCGACGCGATCGGCATGGGGCTCAATCTTGATGTCCAGCATGTCGCCTTTGCCGGCCTCTCGAAATTTGACGGCGTCCGCCAGCGCAGGCTGTTTCCGGCCGAGATGGCGCAGATCGCCGGGCGCGCGGGGCGCCACCAGACTGACGGAACCTTTGGCACGCTCGCCGGAACTGGCAGCCATGATGCGGAATTCACGCCCGAAGAGGTCTATGCGATCGAGGAGCACCGCTTTGCGCCGCTGACGCAATTGTTCTGGCGCGAGGCTGATCCCGATTGCACATCGGTTGCGCGCCTGATTGCCGACCTTGAGCGGATCCCCGATCGCAGCGAACTGCGCGCCGCACCCGAGGCGATCGATCTTGCCGTGCTCAAGCGCCTTGCTGATGATCCCGCGATCCTGGCCGATGCCCGTGGAACCGCGCGCGTCGCGCGGCTGTGGGATGCCTGCCGCTTGCCGGACTTCCGGCAGCACGGCGCCGATACCCATGCCCGCTTCGTGGCGCGGCTCTGGGAAGATCTGAAGGATGGGCAGATCCCCGGCGATCACGTCGCCCGGGCGATTGCCGAGCTTGATCGGCCAGACGGCGATATCGACACCCTGCAGGGGCGGATCGCGTCGATCCGGTCGTGGTCCTACATTGCCCAGCGGCCCGACTGGGTGCTGGCGCGCGATGAGATGGCCGCCCGCGCCCGCGCCGCGGAAGCGCGGCTGTCGGATGCGCTGCACGGGCGGCTGACCGAACGCTTCGTCAATCGCCGCACATCGGTGCTGATGAAGAAGCTGGGGCCGGACGCGGGGCTGCTGCCGGTCACGGTCGAAGACAATCGCGTTCTGGTCGATGGCGAGGCAATCGGCGTGTTGGCGGGCTTCCGCTTTCGCGTCGATCCAGCCGCGCGCCTCGCCGATCACAAGCTGTTGCTGGCTGCTGCCGAGCGGCATCTGCCGACGCTGCTGGCGGAACGCGCGCGCAAGTTGGCCAGCGCGCTGGGGGCGGGCGAAGCCGTTGAGCTCGTGCTCTCCGGATCCAATCTCGCGTGGGAAGGAGAGCGCATCGCCCGCCTGCAGCCCGGAAAATCGCTGCTGGCCCCTGGGCTGGTCCTGGAACCGGCCTTGTCCGGCTTGCCAATGCCGGCGCGGCGCGAGCTGGAACAGGCACTCACCGGCTGGCTGGAAGAGGCGCTGCGCCCGCTC
>DKII01000083.1:9990-24873 GCA_002454125.1 Novosphingobium sp. UBA6722 | reverse complement strand
CCGCAGGCTCGAGGCCGCCAGCCGCGATCCAGCCGCGGGCCCGGAACTGCGCGCATTGCTGATTCGCCTGGTGGAGGATGGCGGGATGCTGCCCCGCGCCGGATCGGGCGTCGACGCCCTCAGCGCTGCGCAGCGGCAACTGCTGCGCCGGTTGAAGGTCCAGGTTGGCGCGCTCGACATCTTCGCCCCCGCTATGCTGCGCCCTGCCCCACTCGCGGCCTGGCGCACGCTTCTGGCTGTGCGCGGCAAGAACCCGCTTGCGCCGCATCCGGCCATGCCCCCCGTGCTGGCGCTTGCGGGCAGGGGCACACCGCCGCCGGGCTATCGCAGCCTCGGCAAGCAGGCGCTGCGGCTCGACATGGCCGAAAAGCTGCTGCACGCCGCCTATGGCCTGCGCGCGGCGCGCGGCGGCAAGCCGGTGGTGCTTGATCCGGCGCTGGCGATATCGATGGGTCTTGCCACCCCGGCCTATGCCCAGCTGCTGCGCCAGGCCGGCTTTCAGCCGATCATGCCCCCACCCTTGCCGCAGGGTGCATTTGGTCCGCTCGCGCCGCCCCGCTGGCGCTTGCGGCCGCTACGCCGCGAGACGCCGCCAGCCGGGACCAAGGCGCGCCCGGCCAGCGGAGCCTTTGCGGCTCTTGCAGGGCTGGTCACGTGAGGATCGACAAGCTGCTCTGGTTCCTGCGCCTCGCGCCAAGCCGGACCCTGGCGCATGACTGGGTCGCTGAAGGCCATTTCCGGCTCAACGGCCGCCGAATCGAGAAGCCCAGCGTGGCGGTTGGTGTCGGCGATGTCCTGACCGTTCCAGCCCGTTCCGGGGTGCGCGTGATCGAACTTGTTGCCGTTCCGGCGCGGCGCGGACCGGCCCCCGAAGCAATTGCCTGTTACCGCACGCTTGACGAGCGCGCCGCAAATCCCATAGCAGCAGGAAACAACAACACGCCTTAGGGGACCTGACTGCCATGACCTATGTCGTCACCGACGCCTGCATCAAGTGCAAGTACATGGACTGTGTCGAAGTCTGCCCCGTCGACTGCTTCTATGAAGGCGAGAATATGCTGGTGATCAATCCCAGCGAATGCATCGACTGCGGCGTGTGCGAGCCGGAATGCCCGGCCGAAGCGATCCTGCCCGATACCGAATCGGGGCTGGAGCAGTGGCTTGAGCTCAATGCCAAGTATTCGGCCGAATGGCCCAACCTCACCACCAAGAAGGAAACGCCGGCCGACGCCGACGAGCACAAGGGTGAGGATGGGAAGTTCGACAAGTACTTCTCGCCCGAGCCCGGCGAAGGCGACTGATCCTTCGCGCCAGCAGCGCGAATCGATTGCATTTCTTGCATCTGCGGTGATCGCGGGCTGACGGCAGAATTGCTTGTCAGAACGCGGAATTCTGCGGACTGGTAATTTTGTTGCCCGTATGCTATATAATAGTCCGAGTTTCAGGGCGCCCTGCCCTGGAAACGTGACAATCATTGGCTAGGCGGGACTGCGAACACGGATGGGGGACACACGGTTCCAGCCTGAAAAGGCCGGCGCCGGGACTGGTATTCCACGCCGCTGTCCGGTTCGACGGGTAACCTTCCCGCCGCATGAAAGGACGATACATGGCTTCCAAGGCGCACGCCTTCGATGTTGGTGACTACGTCGTTTATCCCAAGCATGGTGTTGGCCGGGTGATCGAACTGCTGGAGCAGGAAATCGCCGGCATGAAACTCGAACTCTATGTCCTGCGCTTCGAAAAGGAGCGGATGACGCTCCGCGTTCCGACCAACAAGGTCGAGGCGATCGGCATGCGCAAGCTGTCCAGCGACAAGACCCTGCGCGAAGCGCTCGATACGCTGAAGGGCAAGCCCAAGGTCAAGCGCACCATGTGGTCGCGCCGCGCCCAGGAATACGAAGCGAAGATCAATTCGGGCGACCTGGTGTCGATCGCCGAAGTGACCCGCGACCTGTTCCGCGCCGATGACCAGCCGGAACAGTCCTATTCGGAACGGCAGATCTTCGAAGCCGCCTCGTCGCGCCTGGCGCGCGAGCTGGCCGCGATGGAAAAGACCGACGAACCGGCCGCGCTGAAGAAGATCCTGGCGATCCTCAACGAGCATGCGCCGAAGTACTACGCCGAGGCGGCCAGCGCCTGATCGGCAGCAACCGAATCACCGAGGAGGGCCGTTTCCGCAAGGAAGCGGCCCTTTTTCGTTGCCCATCGCGTGCCCCCTTGTCGCAACCGCTCTGCTGTATTATATCGACAACACACATTGCGCAGGAGACTCGCCATGAAGTTTGACAGGTTCTTCCGGGCTCTCGGGCCGATCATCGCCGTGGCCATGACCGCCGGCCTTGCCGCTTGCGACGGTAACGTCTCGATCAATGGCGAAAAAGGCAAGCCGCTTGCCGAGATCGACATGACCGGCACGCCGCCCGAGGAATTGGTCCTGCTCGGCCCGGACGAAGTCCGCGTTACCGAGGGTGACAAGCTGGCAATCACCGTCGAAGGCGACAAGGCCGTCACCGACAAGCTACGCTTCACCTTGAAGGACGGTACGCTGGGCGTGCTGCGCGAAGGCAAGAGCTTCGATTCGGACAGTGAGGAAGGCAAAGCCGTGGTCAACGTGACCATGCCGGCGCCCAAGACCCTGACCATGGCCGGATCGGGCAAGATCAATGCCGCCGCCCTGGCCAAGGACGCCAAGGTCACCATCGCCGGTTCGGGCGACATCGAAACGCCGAACGTGGCTGGTGACAAGCTCGATCTGACGATCGCCGGCTCAGGCTCTTACCGCGGTGCCGGCAATGTCGCCGCGCTTGATGTCAGCATTGTTGGCAGCGGCTCGGCGGCGATGGATGCGCTCAAGACCGACAAGGCCGACCTGACCATCGCCGGATCGGGCAACTCCGCCTTTGCCAGCGACGGCGAGGTCAAGGCCAAGATCATGGGTTCGGGCAGCGTCACGGTCCGCGGCCGGGCGCGCTGTACCGTTGAATCGATGGGTTCGGGCAAGCTGGTCTGCGAACCCGGCAACGGTGCAGCGCCGGCCAGCGAAGCGGCCAAGTAGGACCGGTTCATCTTAGGCTAACCCACGCGCGGTCAGGATCACGCGATCCTGATCGCGCCGGGGGCCCTCCATGACTCAAACCAAGCTGATTCTCTTGCCGGCATTGCTGGTCCTGCCGGGCTGCGGCGTGGCTGGAGCAGCCTTCGATGTGGCTTCGGCTCCGGTGCGCGGCACTTCGCGCGCGTTGGAAGCGGGCAGCACGGTGGTTGATGTGATGACCACTAGCGATTCGGAGCGCGATCAGAAGCGCGGCCGCGAGATTCGCCGGCGCGAAGAGCGCCTGGGTGAACTGGACCGTGAATACCGCAAGCAATCCAGCAAGTGTGAGCGCGGCAATGACGAAGCTTGCCGCAAGGCCGATCAGGCCCATGCCGAGATGCGCGCGCTGATGCCGAGCGTACCTTACGAGCGCGACTGATCAGGCCGCAGCGCGGCGCAGCCGGTCATTGATCGCCGCGCCGATACCCTCCTCGGGTATTGTCGCAACCGCGATCCGCGGCTTTGGCGATGCCGCTCCGGCGTGGAGCGCTGCATACAATCCGGCCGCTGCCTGGGCGAGATCGCCGGTGGGCGACAGCGACAGATCACCGGCCACCGGCCCGAACCCGATCAGGAACTCATCGTCGGCTGCCGATGCAGCGTTAAGCCGCACCGGCTTGCCTGGCGCATAATGGCTGGCAAGCTGACCTGGCGCTTCGATTGCCGCTGACGTCACGGCGTCCGCTTCGCGCCCAAGAACGGCTGCAATCTGCGCTTCCGAAATCGGACCCGGGCGAAGGATCTGCCAGATTCCCCCATCGCGCAGCGCGACGATGGTCGATTCCAGGCCGGCCGCGCAGGCGCCGCCATCAAGGATCAGCGGCACCGCACTACCCAGCGAGGCAGCGACATGTTCGGCCCGGGTCGGGCTGACCCCGCCACTCCGGTTGGCCGAAGGCGCGGCTAATGGCACGGCGCTCGCGTCCAGGACGGCGCGCATCACCGAATGGGCCGGGCAGCGCAGGGCAATGGTCGGCAGGCCTGCCGTTACCGCAGATGCAACCCTGGCATCGGCCCGAAGCGGAAGAACGAGTGTCAGTGCACCGGGCCAGAACGCCGCCGCCAGCGCATCGGCGCGGTGATCAAACTCTGCCAGAGTCTTCGCCGCAGCGACCGATGGCACGTGCACGATCAATGGATTGAAATCCGGTCGACCCTTGGCGCGGTAAATGGCGGCGACTGCTTCGGCCCGGTCGGCGCGGGCCGCCAGGCCGTAGACCGTCTCGGTCGGCAGCGCGACAAGGCCGCCGTCACGCAGCACGGCGGCGGCCGCAGCGATCCCGGCGGGATCGGCGGCACGGATCTGCGCGGCTTCATGCTTGTCGGCCATGCGCCTCCCGCTATAGGCGGGAAGCTGCAAAGCCAAGGGAAAGCAAGAGAGCGTCATGGATTTCACTGCCCCCACTGCCGATCAGGTCCTCGCTATCCGCGTCAACGCCGGGATCGATGAGCTGGCCGCCCACCCGCGCTTTGCGGCCGCCAGCCCGGACATGGTCGAAGCGATCGTCGAAGGGATCGGCCAATTCGCCGCCGGAGAATTCGCCCCGCTCAACCGCATCGGAGACCAGGAGGGGGCCAGGCTCGCCAACGGCACGGTTACCCTGCCCGGCGGCTTTGCCGAGGCCTACCGCGCCTATGTCGAGCAGGGCTGGAACGCAGTCGCCGGGGACGAAGCCCATGGCGGCCAGGGCCTGCCCTTCACGCTGGCCGCCAATGTGCTTGAGAACCTTGGCGCAGCCAACATGGCCTTCTCGCTGCTGCCGATGCTGACCGTTGGCGCGATCGAGGCACTGGCCCATCACGGCAGCCCTGCGCAGCAGGCGCTCTATCTGCCCAAACTGGTCAGCGGCGAATGGTCGGGCACGATGAACCTTACCGAGCCGCAGGCCGGATCGGACGTCGGCGCACTGCGCACCACCGCGACCCCGCGCGAAGATGGCACCTGGTCGATCAAGGGCACCAAGATTTTCATCACCTGGGGCGAGCACGACCTGGCCGGCAACATTGTCCACCTGGTCCTCGCCCGCACACCCGGCGCACCGGCGGGCAGCCGCGGCATCTCGCTGTTCGTTGTGCCGAAGTACCTGGTGAAGCCCGATGGCTCGCTGGGGCAGCGCAACGACCTGCGCTGCGTCTCGATCGAACACAAGCTGGGGATCATGGCGAGCCCGACCTGCGTGATGAGCTTCGGCGACAATGACGACTGCATCGGCGAACTGATCGGGCACGAGAACGAAGGCCTGAAGGCCATGTTCACGATGATGAACTCGGCCCGGATCAATGTCGGCAACCAGGGGGTCCAGATTGCCGAACGCGCGCTGCAGCAGGCGCGCTACTATGCCCGCGATCGCGTCCAATCGGCCCGCGCCGGTGGGGCTAGCCGCGAGCCGGTGGCGATTATCGAACACCCCGACGTGCGGCGAATGCTGCTGCGGATGCGGGCGCTGACCGAAGGTTCGCGGGCGCTGCTCTATTACACCACCGGCCAGGTCGATCGCGGCGCGCTGGGTGACGCGGCCGCGCAGCTGCGCGCCGATTGCCTGGTGCCGATGCTCAAAGCCTGGGGTACCGACATCGGCTGCGAAGTTGCCAGCCTGGGCGTCCAGATCCACGGCGGGATGGGCTTTGTCGAAGAAACCGGCGCCGCCCAGCACTATCGCGACGCCCGGATTGCTCCGATCTATGAAGGCACCAACGGGATCCAGGCGGCTGACCTGGTCACCCGCAAGCTCGGCTACGAGCAGGGTGGCGTTCTGACGTCACTGTTTGTCGAGATCGCGCGGGATTGCACCCATGCCCCCGAACTTGCCGCTCTGGCTGCCGATTGCGAAGCGATCACCCGGTGGATGGCAAGCGAAGCCAGCCTCGATGATCGCCTGGCCGGCAGCGTGCCGTTCTGCACGATGAGCGCCGTTGCGGTGGCCGGGTGGCAACTCCAACGGCAAGCCCAGGCGCTGGCTGGCGGGGAGACCCCGCAGGCCAAGGCGAAGGCGGTCGTCGCCCGCTACTTCGCCAACCACATCGCCAGCGAAGCTCGCGGGCTGAAGGCGCAGGCCACTGCCGGATCCGCCCTGCTTTATGCCCTCGATGCCGAGGCGCTGGCCGGATGAGCGAACGCTCGCCTGATCAGGGCGATCCCCTGGCCCGCATCGCCGATGCGTTGGAGCGGTTGGCAGGCGCGCTGCCCGCCATGCCCGACTGGAATTCTGCCCCGGCCTATGTCTGGGATCAGACCGGTGCCCGCGCTGTAACCCGGCTGGCCGCGCCGGCGCTCGATCTGCTCAAGGGGATCGATGCTCAGAAGGCGCTGGTGACAGCCAACGTCGCGCGGCTTGCGGCCGGATACGCTGCACATGACATGCTGCTGTGGGGCGCTCGGGGAATGGGCAAATCGGCGCTGCTGCGCGCCAGCGTGATTGCCGCGCAGAATGCGGATCCGGCCAGCCTTGCCCTGATCCAGGTGGCCCCCGATGCCTTTGCTGCCCTGCCGCGCCTGTTCGGCGCACTTGGCGCAGAGCAGCGCCGCTTCCTGGTTTTCATCGATGATCTGGGCTTCGCCGATGACGACAGCGAAGGTCCGCGCGCACTGCGTTCGTGGCTCGAAGGCGGAGTGGATGCGCGGCCAGCGAATGTCCGCCTGGCCGTCACCGCCAATCGCCGCGCGATCGTGCCGCGCCACGCCGCCGAGCAGGACGATCCGATCAACCCGCGCGATGCGGTGGACGACAAGCTGGCGCTGGCTGACCGCTTTGGCCTGTCGATCGGTTTCCACGCCTGCAGCCAGGACGATTACCTGGCTATTGTCGACGGCTATTGCGCGAGCTTCGGCTTACAGTGGGATCAGGGCGAGGCACTGGAATGGGCCAAGCGCCGCGGCGCCCGTTCGGGCCGCGTCGCCTGGCAGTACGTGACCGAACTGGCCGGGCGCGCCGGCCAGTCGCTCTAGGCTTTACTGCCCACCGGTCTGCTTGAAGCCAGCGCGGTACTGCGCCTCCATATTGCCATCGAGCTCGCGCTGGGCCGGCATCCGCGCGGTCACCACGGGGCGCACAGCAGGGCCCGCCGCAGCGCCCGGCGCCGAAACGCGCCAGACGATCCCGGCCGTGTCGTCGGTTACCAGCAGCGCACCGGTCTTGTCGAAGGCCACCCAGGTCGGCCGGCCGCGGGTTTCCTTCTTGCCGCTGAGGAACCCGGTCAGCACCGGGATCGGCTTGCCCTGCGGGTTACCGTTGGCATCGAAGGCCACGAAGACCACGTCATAGCCGGCCAGCGGCTCGCGGTTCCACGAGCCGTGGCGGGCAATGAAGGCACCATTGGTGAAGGCGGCGCCCATCTTCTCGCCGCCGCGCAGGAAGGCGAGGCCGAGCGGTGCCATGTGTGCCCCCAGGCCGTATTCGGGCTTGCGGACATATTCGTCGATGAAATCTGGCGGCAGGCCGACGACGCGATTGTCATCGTACTTCTTCCAGTAGAGCCACGGCCAGCCATAGTGCGCGCCGACCGGGACGTTGGTCAGATAGTCTGGCACCAGATCCGGCCCGAGCATGTCGCGCTCGTTGACCACAGTCCACAGTTCGCCGGTCGAGGGGTTCCAGTCCATTCCGTTGGCGTTGCGCAGGCCCTGCGCAAACTGGCGGGCGCGGCCGGACTTCAGATCAAGTTCCCAGATCGCGGCCCGGCCCTGTTCGATCTCGAAGCCCTTTTCGGCGATGTTCGAGGCCGAGCCAACGGCGACGTAAAGCTTTGCGCCATCGGGGCTCAGCACCAGGTTGCGCATCCAGTGGTTGCCCGAAGCGGGCAGATCCATCAGCTTCTTGGGCGCACCGGCAAGCGCCGTCTCACCCAGTTGGTAGGGAAACGCCAGCACGGCATCGTGGTTCGCGACATAAAGCGTGCCGTCGCGCCAGCCGAGACCCGAAGGGGAGGCAAGACCGTTGCCCTGGCGCAGAATGTGGCGCTCTTCAGCTTTCCCATCACCATCGGCATCGCGCAGCAGCACCAGGCGATCGGGCGATCCCTGCTGTGCCCCGGCGCCGCCCATCAGGAACTTGGCAACCAGCGCTTCAAGTCCATTGCCGAGGTTGCCCTTGGGCGCATCAGCCTCCGCTGCCACAACATCACCATTGGGCAGGGTCAAGATCACGCGCGGATGCTGGAGACCGTCGGCAAAGCGGTTGACCGTCAAACCCTTGGCCGCGGTCGGTGCTTCATTCGCAGCCCAGCCGACTGGCTTGGCGATGCGGATCGAGGGAAAGCGTTCCTCGTCAGGCTCAACGATCAGCGGATCGCGCCCCGACAGCTCGTCCGGCGTGTGCTTGGCCGGGGTCGGGCGGGTCAGGACATAACCCAGGCCGAGAATGACGATGAGGACGGCGAGGCTGCCGAGCAGCCACTTGCGGGTTTTGGACATGGCGCCTGTGATAAGCGGCCAGAAGCCGGCGGACAATGGACCTTTTGACGGGGGACCTTTTGGGCTGGTCCGCTTTGGCCTATGGCACCTGCCATGTTTGCCTTTGCCCCCGACCCGAACCAGCCCAAGCCCGAACTCTATGCCGATCTGGTTGAGGCTGCGCGCGCGCTGATCCACGACGAGCCCGACGGCGTCGCCAACATGGCCAACCTGGCCGCGCTGATCTGGCAGTTCCTGCCGCGGCTCAATTGGGCCGGCTTCTATCGGACAGTCGGCGGGGGCCTCGTGCTCGGGCCGTTTCAGGGCAAGACGGCCTGCATCCGGATTGCCGCGGGTCAGGGGGTCTGCGGGGCGGCACTGGCCAGCGGCGAAACCCAACTGGTTCCTGACGTGCATGCCTTCCCGGGGCACATTGCCTGCGATGCAGACAGCCGCTCAGAACTGGTTGTGCCGGTTTGGCGTGACGGACAGGTCATCGCCGTGATCGATCTCGACAGTCCCGAGCCGGCGCGGTTCGACGCCGAAGATGCGGCCGGAATTGAGGCACTGGCCAAGGCGATCGCTGCGGCAATCTAATTGCCCCGGCCTGCTCCGAAACGGGACAGGCGAGTCACAAGTGCCCCGGCCTGCTTGGTTTTCCGGACTACGCGATGCTAAATTCCAGGTTAAGGCCGGGAATCGCTCCGGCACAACAGGGGATTGCCAATGTCACCGCGTGCGCCAGCGCTCCGTCTCGTTATTGCTGCCGGGCTAGTCAGCCTGGCCGCCCCGGCCCTCGCCGCTGATCAGCCGGCGACCGATGCCGAAGGCCGGGTCTTTGGCGATACGGTCAACGACCCGCTGCCCGAATGGAAGTCGCCGACTGCGGCCCATGCCCAGCCCGCTCCGCTGCCACCGATGCCGGCCGGCCCCAATGCCATGCCGATGGGCCATCCCGGTCCGGATCGCGGCGCCTGGGAAGAGGCACGGGCTGACTGGCTGGCCGAGTGCCGCCAGCGCTTCAACGGCAAGGGCAAGGTCACCGGCGGCGTGGTTGGCGGATTGGTTGGCGGAATTGCCGGCAGCGCGATTGCCGGCCGCGGCAATCGTACCGTTGGCGCTGTTGTCGGCGGCGTAGCCGGCGCGGTCGCCGGCGCGGCGATCGGCGATTCGTCCGACCGCCGCCGTGCCCGCGATTACTGCGAGAGCTACCTCGATCGCTATATGGCGAGCTATGGCCCCGGTTATGGCGGCTACGGCTATGGCTATCCGCACGGCCAGATGGCCTATGCCTATGCCATGCAGCCGATGATGGTGATGGTGCCGGTGGCAATGACCACGGTGGCCGCGCCCGCTGCGCCCCAGCAGAACTGCACCGAGACGGAAGTGATCGAAGAGTGGGTTCCGGTCACGCGCCCCGCCAAGCGCTACATTCAGCGCCGTGTCGTGCCCGACAAGCGCGTGCGGATCGTGCCGGACAAGCGCATCCGGGCCAACTGATCAGACTTGAGGCAAAGAGAAAGGCGGGGTGCCGAGATCCGGCGCCCCGCCTTTCTTGATTCAGCCGAGAGGCCCGGTCAGAGCTTGCGCCCGATCAGTTCCTTCATGATCTCGTTAGTGCCGCCGAAGATCCGGGTGACGCGGGCACCGCGCCACATCCGGGCAATCGGGTACTCGTTCATGTAACCGGCGCCCCCGAACAACTGCAGGCACTTGTCCATCACTTCCCACTGCAGGTCGGTGTGCCACAGCTTGGCCGCCGCGCCCTCTTCCGGGGTCAGTTCCTTGCGGAGGTGACGGGCCAGCGCCCAGTCAAGGTGAGCCCAGCCGACCTGCAGTTTGGCCTTCAGGTCAGCGAGAACAAAGCGGGAGTTCTGGAAGTCGAGGATCGGCTTGCCGAAGGCCTTGCGGTCGCGGGTGTACTCGACCGTCATGTCGAAGGCGCGCTGCGAACCGGCCATGGCCGAGACCGCGATCGACAAGCGCTCCTGCGGCAGCTCGCTCATCAGGTAGATGAAGCCCATGCCTTCCTGGCCGAGGCAATTGGTGATCGGCACGCGCACGTCCTCGAAGAACAGCTCCGAGGTATCGGCTTCGTCCTGGCCGATCTTGTCGAGATTGCGGCCGCGCTTGAAGCCTTCACGGTCGGCCTCGACCAGCACGATCGAGACGCCCTTGTAGGCCGGCTGCACTTCAGTGTCGGTCTTGCAGCAGACCAGGATCAGGTCGGCGTTCTGGCCATTGGTGATGTAGGTCTTCGACCCGTTGATCACATAATGGTTGCCGTCCTTCTTGGCCGTGGTGCGCATGCCCTGAAGGTCCGAGCCGGTGCCGGGTTCGGTCATGGCGATGGCAGTGATCACCTCGCCCGAAACCAGCTTGGGCAGCCAATGGCGCTTCTGCTCTTCCGAGCCATAGTTGACGATGTAGCTGACGACGATGTCCGACTGCAGCGAGAAGCCAGTCGTCACCCCGCCGTAATAGGCCGCTTCCTCGTCAACGATCGCGTTGTAGCCGAAGTCGAGGCCGAGGCCGCCGTACTCCTCAGGCACGGTCGGGCAGAGCAGGCCAAGTTCGCCGGCCTTGGGCCAGATCGACTTGGGGACAATGCCATCCTCGGCCCACTGGGCACCGTGGGGCGCGATTTCTTCCTGCATGAAGCGCCGCACGGTCTGGCGGAATGCCTCGTGGTCTTCGGTGTAGGCAGTGCGGGCAAGCGAATCGAGCGACATGGGGTTTCCCTCTGGCTGATTTGGATTGGCCAGAGGTTTGGCGCTGCCCCGCGCGCCGGTCAACCTGATTTTAATCGCCCGGTTAAGGGGCTACCGCAACCTGTGTCGGCGCCAGCGCCTGCAGCCGGATCCGGCCCAGCCGCAGCGAAGGATTGGCCCGATCGATCCGCAGCACGGTGCCCAGATCGGCCTTGACGCCCAGAGCAGCCGCGCTCGCCGCGCCGATGCGCAGACGGTAGTCGCCATAAGGCACCGTATCGAACAGTACGTAGCCATCGAAGTCGCTCTGCATCTGGCGCACGACCCGGCCCGCCGCGTCGGTGAGTTCAATCACAACGCCCTCGCGCGGCTCACCATCGGGGCCAAGCAGCAGCGCCTCAAGTTCCCCGGTCGGCGCAAGCGCCAGGCTGATCTTGGCGGCCACGCCCGGACGCGGGACCACGACCACGCCCTGACCCTTGGGTTGGAGCAGCGGATCCGGCAGCGAGCCCGCATCGATCGAGACCAGCACCGGCACATAGGGCGTAAGGCCGTCGATCACGGCACGTCCCGCCTTGTTAGTTGGTGTTTCGGTATGACGGAAGCCGGCCTCGACCGCGGCCTGGCCGGATTCGGCCAGCCGCTGCCGCGACATTCGCCAGCCGCCATCGACCGGATCTGGCCCGAGGCTGAAGCCCAGCGTCAGCCCCAGGGTCAGGCGGCCGCGGGTATCAAGCCGGCCCTCGGTGCGGAGCGCAAAGCGAACGAACTGGCGGACCCAGCCGAGCATGACCTCGTCGCGGCGCGACGTGGCATCGTGCTCATAGCCCAGCCGCAGGGTCGAACTCTGACCAAGACCGGTCTCCGCGACAGCCTGGGCGTTTTCCAGCCCGCGGCGCGGGCCATCGAGGGCAAAGCGGGCCGCACCGCGCAGGCGAACAGGGCCGATCGCGGTATTGGCGATCAGGTTCAACTTGGTCCCCAGGTCCTCGCCCGCCAGCGCAGTTGCCGGGCCGCGCGCCGTGCGGCGCGACAGCTCGGTGGTCAGCGACGTGCGCTTCAGCTGGAGCGCCGAGCGAATTAACCATTCGGTAACCTTTGCCCCCGTCTTGGTCTGGAAATGCCGAATTCCGGTCTCGATCGGCAGGCGCCAAGAGCCCATTTTGACCGAAGTGCTCAGCCGCAGGCCGTATTCGCGGCGCTGTTGGGCCTCGACGAGCTCGCTTTCGAAGTCGCCATCGACCCACAGGGCCTCGGCGTCATAGCGAATCGCCCCCAGACGCCCGAGCGCCTTGGCCTGGAAGGCCCGGCCCGCGCCAAGCTGCTGCGCGCCGCTCACTTCGAGCAGCATGCGGCCCAGCGCGCGCTGGACGGTTCCTTCGATGTAGTGGCGGCGGCGGCCGGCGAACATCACGCTCTGATATTCGACGCCGGCCGTGGTTCGTCGGTCAATCCCGCGTTCAACGCCGACCCCCCAGCGCCAGCCGGTGTTGGGATCGGTAAAAGTTTTGCTGAGATCGATCAGATCGCGCCCGGCATCGACAACGCCCGCCCAGTACCAGGTCTTGCCAGCCGGGAGGCTCTCGATTCCAACCGGCGCGCTCGACCGTTCGCGCTTGATCTGGCCTTGCGGCCCGTAAAGCACGACTTCGAAGTCGTTTTCGCCCCACAGCAGTTCGATGTCATCGAACCGGTAGCGCCCGTCGCCGCGATCGGCCTGGTAGGCGCGCAGTTCGCCGTTGCGATAAAGCTCGGCATCCCATCCGGCTGGCAGGGTGCCGCTCAATGCAGTCACGCCAAAGCGGCCGGGCCGGTTCAGCGGGCGGTTGGAGACGAAGGCACCGCGGCCATAGGAGGTTTGCGCTGTCAGCGCGCCGCGCAGCGCCTCGACATCGCCCAAGGCAACCTGGGTCGCCTTGAGCGGTCCAAGCAGCTCAGCCGAAGGATCGTTGCGGAACAGTTTGAGCCGGAGCGAGTCGGCCCCATTGTCAGTGCTGCCCGCCAGACGCGCAGTATAGCTCAGCCCCAGGGCTTCGCCGGCGGCGAGCGCCTCGAACTGGGCGCGGCTCCCCATGTTGCGGGTCCACTGGCCCTGGATCTGCACGTCGATCGAAGGCGTGCGCCAGCCCTGGTAAGGGGCCTGGGCCTGTGGCAGCTTGGCCAGGTCGAATTCGGCGAACTTGGGCGCACGAAGTCGCGCGGCGCGACTTTTCCGCTCGATTGCCTCGAGGAATGGGAGCTTGCGATCTGATTCCAGCATGATCGCCAGGTTGGACAGGTCGGCACGGAAGCGGACGCCCATCCAGCTCGACAATGCCTTCACATCGACACACCAGCCTTCGGGCGTATCGTGGATGGCATCGCGCCCGATCGAACGATTTCCGTTCACGTTTTGTACCGTATCGGAATCACGGTCGAGGGTGAAGCGCTGGTCCTCCGCGAACAACCAACCGGTTGCGCGGCGCGACTTCTTGTCGAGTCGCACCGGCAGGTCGAGCGCCTGGATCAGATCGGCGAAGTCGACGCAAACGCCGGCAGGTGTTTGGTAGCCACGCAGCGGTTCGCCGAGGCGGTATTGCCCGCTGCGCAATTCGAGCAGCAGTGAATCGTCCTCATTGGCAGACCAAGCCTGCGCCTGGGCCGGCACCGCCGCGCCCGCAACGCCGAAAGCCGCCCCGATCAGGGCGGCCAGGTGGCGCAGCGGTGGGCGGTTGCCCCTCATGACGTCAGCTTTCGTCTTTCACCTGAAAGGAATGGATCAGCGGATGGTCGAAGTGATCTCGGCGATCAGCTGGCCGCCGTTTTCCGGAAGTTCGCGGTATTCGATGCGGATCGGGCCGGTGAGCTTGGCGGCCTGTTCGGCCGTGAGCGGTACGCGAACCGAACGGCCCTGCACCTCTGGGTAGATCGCGATGCCCTTGATCCCGAACACCTGCTCGCCGCCGCGCTTGCCGAGCAGTTCGCCATAGACCGAACGCTGGCCGGTGCGGCGCATATCGAGCTCGAGCCATTTGCTGGTGGCATTCCCGCCCAGCCGCGGATTGGCGATCGTTGCCCCGGCTTCCAGCCGGCCCTTGCGGATAAAGACCGGAATGGTGATGCCGTAAACCGGTGTAAGCCGGATCGCGAGCTGGCCGGCGGCGACCTGTTCCTGCGCGGCCTCGGGCGAAAGTGTCGGCGGAACGGCGCGGAAGCTCATGTGCACGCGGTACTCGCCGTCGGGCAGTTCCGGGGCAGGACGGGCGCTCAGGCGGATTGACTGCGGCTGGCCGGGCAGCAGCGTGATGCGCTTGGGCGCATAGCGCAGCATTTCGATGGCAGCTTTCTCGGTGGCATTGGCCTCGGCCTCGGTCACGTCGGCAAAGTCGCCATCGGGCTCCATCCGCCGCAGTTCGACGCCGATTCGATAAGTCGCAGCCTGGCTGCCGATATTGCTCAGAACCACTTCGGCATTGCCCGCACCGTTGATGATCACCCGCGTGGGGGCGACCAACAGGTCCCCCTGCGCGAGCACTGGACTGGCGGTAAACGTCGCGGCCAGGGCACCCAGGCCCAAGGCGATGCGGCGGATCGAAGTGTTGAGCGACATTGTCAGCAAACCCTTGGCAGAAGCAATTCCTTGCCGAGATCCTGCAACGGGACCTGCGGCTTCTGCCTAGGGTTTAAGCAAACAGGGTTAATTTCCCGCT
>DKII01000083.1:6093-9966 GCA_002454125.1 Novosphingobium sp. UBA6722 | reverse complement strand
CATGGCGGCGCTGCGGCCTGCACAGCAAAGGGCCGCACCCACCGAGGTGGATGCGGCCCATGGTCTCCCCACGACTGCCGTCAGGCAGGCGGGTTCGTGTTGCTTATTGGTATTCGACCGAAACCGAGAAGGTGCCGTTGTAAACGCCGGCAACCTGGCCCGAAGCGACCGACAGCGTGCCGCCAACCGAGAAGGTCGACGAGCCGGTGCCGCCGATCTGGAAGGCACCAGCCGGATTGCTGTTGAAGCCGGCGATCCCCATGGTTTCGGTGCCGCCCGAACGGGTCAGCGTAGCCGAAGCCGGCAGGGTCAGAACGACGTTAGCGTTCGGCGTGCCGGTGACGGTGAAACCGGCCGGAGCGCGGGTGCCGGTCGAAACCAGCGTGCCCGACGAAGCAACGGTCGAATCGGCGTTGACGGTGACGGTGCCACCGGTGTTGGCAGCGATCTGGCCGAAGTTGAGCGCCGAATCGACGGTCAGGGTCAGCGTGCTGAGCACTTCAGCCGTAGCGTTGGCAGTGGCCGAAGTGGCGGCCGAGGCGGCCGAGGCAAACGAAACGGCGCTGAGTGCGGCACCGACGAGAGCGATACGAAGCGTATTGCGCATGATAACTGTAATCCCTTCCAAGCAGTCTGTCCTGCAGCGCCTGGGCGCCGCCCGAATGGACGGTTCGCCCCCATTCGCAGGAATGCTTGTAGTTTCACGGAGTTGTGGGATTACTTTCCGGTATGGTTAACCGATGCGGCGGCCTCGTTAACAAATGCGTCCGGGAAAACCCGCATTTGTCTTGAGAATCTCAGATTCCGCCGCCCGTAAGGCGCTGACAGATCAGGTCCAGCTGGTCGAGCGTACGGTAGCGGATGGTTACTGCGCCCGAGCGCGGATCGGCATCTGCATTGATTCGCACCGACAAACCAAGGAACTCCTCCAGGTGCGCCTGGACCGCGGCGATGTCGGCCGAATTGGCGTTGTCCCGCTCGCTGCGAACACGGCGCTGGGTCGCGGGCGCGTCCTTGCGCCGGACCAGCCGTTCGATCTCGCGCACGGAAAGTTGCCGCGCGACTGCCTGGCTGGCCAGCTCCGCAGCATTCTCGATCCCGACCAGCGCGCGGGCATGACCCATTGAGAGCTTCCCGGCTTCGACCAGTTCGATCACGCTCTCCGGCAAACCAAGCAGGCGCTGGAGATTGGCGACATGGCTGCGGCTCTTGTCGACCAGCTTGGCGATCTCAGCCTGGGTCAGGCCCTCGTCTTCCGCCAGCCGGTGATAGGCCCGCGCCTCTTCGATCGGGTTGAGATCCTCGCGCTGAAGGTTCTCGATGAGCGCCAGCGCGGTGATCTCGCGCTCATCCAGATCGCGAATAATTGCCGGAATTTCATGGAGTTGCGCACGTTGAGCGGCACGCCACCGGCGTTCACCCGCTACCAGCCGCCACCGACCAGCCCCATGCGGTGTGACGATCACGGGCTGGATCACGCCGCGGGCCGCGATCGAAGCGGCCAGCTCATCGAGCGCAGCTTCAGCGAAGTGCCGACGCGGCTGACCGGGATGCGGAACGATGGAGGCGACGGCCAGCAAGGCCAATCCATCCTTCGAATTCGCGCCGCCAGCTGCCGAAGACAGTGTGGCAGGGTTCACCAGCGGCTCTTCGCGCCGGGTTTCGCCCAGCAGCGCACCGAGACCGCGGCCAAGTGCAAGCGGCTTCTTCTTGGCCGGGGCCAGTTCGGCGGGGCTCGTGCTATTCTCGTCGCTCATGCGGCTTTCCTCGACTCGGGCAGGCGGGCGATCAATTCGCGGGCGAGCGCGATGTAGGCGCGGCTACCCGCGCAAGAGTGATCGTAAACCAGCGCCGGCAGGCCGTGGCTGGGCGCTTCCGACAGACGGACATTGCGCGGGATCACTGATTCGAAGACCAGCGGACCCAGACAGGACCGCACATCATCGGCCACCTGGTCGGTCAGACGGTTGCGGCGGTCAAACATCGTCAAAGCGACACCGATGATGCCAAGATCGGGATTGAAGCGCTGCTGCACGCGCTCAACCGTCTGCAGCAGCTGGCTTAGCCCTTCCAACGCAAAGAACTCGCATTGCAGCGGGACCAGCAGTGTATCGGCAGCGCAGAGCGCATTGAGCGTCAACAGGCCCAGCGACGGCGGGCAATCGATCAGGCAGATCTCGTGCCCGGTATCGGCCGACAATGCCTCGGCGAGACGTTCCGTGCGGTTCTCGACCGAAACCAGCTCAACCTCGGCGCCAGAGAGGTCCACCGTGGCCGGGACGATATCGAGCCCGGGGATTCTTGTTGAGGAAACACATTCGCTGAGCGGCATCTGATCGACCAGGAGATCGTAGGTCGAGCGTTCGCGATCGTTGGTGCCGATGCCGATTCCGGTCGACGCATTGCCCTGGGGATCGAGATCGACCAGCAGGACTTTCCAACCGGTCGCCGCCAGTGCGGTCGCCAGATTGATCGCCGTAGTGGTCTTGCCCACCCCGCCCTTCTGGTTGGCGATCGCCATGCGAATCACGGTTTTTTCCCCTTTTTGCCGAGCAACTGGCCAATGATGACCCCGGCCTCAGGATCGGTCAGCGACTGTTCCACGTGAAACAGGTGATTCCATCCCTTGAGCTCTGACAGTTCCTGCTGCGCCGACCGCCCCTTGGGCAACAGGTACAACGTGTCCTTTGTGGAAAAGCGTGCGGATAGGTCGAGCAATCGGACGAGTGGAGCAAAGGCCCGTGCCGAAATGACGCGGAATGGACGAGTTTCGACTTGTTCAAGCCGCGCGCCGACCACCCGCGCCCGCTCCAAGCCCAAGGCGAGTCGCGCGCGCTCAAGCCATTCGATTCGCCGCGCGCGCGATTCGACCATGACCACTTCGCAGTCCGGCCGCAGTGCGGCAATCACCAGGCCGGGAAAGCCCGCCCCAGTCCCGAGATCGAGCCAGGGTGAGGATGTTTCACGCGGAACATGCGGCAGCAATTGCGCCGAATCGGCAATATGGCGCTGCCAGACCAGCGGCAGGCTGGCGGCCGCAACCAGATTCTGCCGCGCGTTCTCCTCAACCAGCAGGGCGATCAGCTGCTCGATCCGTTCCGCGGCGACAGCATCCCATTCCGGCAAGGCGGCAAGCCAGGCCCGGGCTTCCTGCTCGGTGGCAATCATGCGGCGATATCGGCCCGGCGGCGGGCATGCACCAGCAGGGCCGCCAGGGCCGCGGGGGTAATCCCCGGAAGCCGTCCGGCTGCCGCCAGGGTAGCAGGGCGGGCCTTGGTCAGGCGCTCAACCATTTCCCGCGAAAGCCCGGGAATCGCGGCATAAGGGAAATCATCGCCGAGCGGCAGCGCTTCGCCAGCGCGCAGATCGGCCAGCTCGCTGTCCTGCCGCGCCAGATAGGGCGCATAGGCCGCATCCTCGGCCAGCTCCGCCGCAAGCTCCGGATCGTCGTGCAAGTTCTCACCCAGCCAAGGCGACAGGCTTTCGAGGTCCACTCCCCCAAACCGCAGCCATTCGCGCAGCGGCAAGCGGCCAACGTCAGCCCGCACTGGCAGGCCGGCCGTGGCCAGCTCGTGGCCGGTCACCGTCCCATCCAAGGCGGCGCCAATCCGGGCGCGGGTTTCTTCGCGCCGTGCGAACCATTCGGCGCGCTGCGGGCCGACACAGCCAGCGGCCAGTGCCAGCGGAGTCAGCCGGGTGGTGGCATTGTTGGCCCGCAGCCGCAGCCGGTATTCGGCCCGCGCAGTGAGCATGCGGTAGGGCTCGCTAACCCCATGCAGCGTCAGATCATCGATCATCACCGCCATATAGGAATTGGCGCGATCGAGCGCGATCGGCTGGCGCCCCAGCACTTCCGCCGCGGCCGACATGCCC
>DKII01000083.1:0-6070 GCA_002454125.1 Novosphingobium sp. UBA6722 | reverse complement strand
GCCGGCGAGCAGCCCCTGGGCGGCCGCCTCTTCATAGCCGGTCGTGCCATTGATCTGGCCGGCGCAGTAGAGCCCGGGCAGGTCGCGCAGTTCCAGGCTGGGCCGCAAGGCGCGCGGATCAATATGATCGTACTCGACCGCATAGCCCGGCACGACCATCTCGACCTGCTCAAGACCTTCCATCGTTCGCAGCATGGCTAGCTGGACATCGGCCGGCAGGGAGGTCGAGATGCCGTTGGGATAGACCAGGTGCGTGTCCAGCCCTTCCGGCTCGAGGAAGACCTGGTGCCCGTCACGGTCACCGAAGCGGTGGATCTTGTCCTCGATGGACGGGCAGTAGCGCGGGCCCTGCGCGCCAATTGCCCCGGAAAACAGCGGCGAACGGTGCAGGTTCGCGCGGATGACGTCATGGCTGCGGACGTTTGTGCGGGTAATCGCGCAGAACACCTGCGGCAGCGCGCGCCCGGCCCCGCCATGGGTAACTGGCAACGCCGACATGGTCCAGTGATCGGAATCAGACGGCTGCTCTTTCAGCATAGCCCAATCGATCGTCCGGCCATCGAGCCGCGGCGGGGTGCCAGTCTTGAGCCGCGCCAGTGGCAGTGCCGCTTCGCGCAGCTGCACCGCAAGGCGCTGGGCCGAAGCCTCCCCAATCCGCCCGCCAACCAGGCGCTCTTCCCCCCGGAACAGCACGCCGCCGAGGAACGTACCGGTGCAGAGCACCACCGCGCGGGCAGCCAGCGCCGTGCCATCGGCCAGGTCGATCCCGGAAACACGCCCGCCTGACAGCCGCAACGCCGCTGCTTCGCCCTGCACCAGCGCCAGATCGCCCTGCTGGCCGAGCAGGTGCTGGACCGCTGCCTTGAAGCGCTTGCGGTCGGCCTGGACGCGCGGGCCCTGCACGGCGCTGCCCTTGGAGCGATTCAGCATCCGGTAATGGATCGCCCCGGCATCGGCAGCGCGGGCAATGATCCCGTCACAGGCATCAACCTCACGAACCAGGTGGCCCTTGCCCAACCCGCCAATCGCCGGATTGCAGCTCATCGCGCCAATTGCGTCGAGATCGAAGCTGACCAGCGCCGTGCGCGCGCCCATCCGCGCCGCCGCAGCAGCGGCTTCAACCCCGGCGTGCCCTCCGCCCACAACGATGATGTCGAATTGGTCCATGCGTGCTGCGGCCTTTAGCCGAGCGATGTTTCACGTGGAACAGGTTTTGCGACCGCTTGCGCTACTTGCCGATGCAGAAGCGCCCGAACAGCGCGTCGAGCATGTCTTCGGTCGTGGTCCGGCCAAGCAGCCCATCAAAGGCGACCCGCGCCAACCGCAGCGCCTCGGCGACCAGGAGGGGATCCACCTCATCCTCAGCAGCCTGAAGCGCGCGCGCTGCCTCATGCAGCAGATCGTGCTGGCGTTGGTTGAGCGCTGCCTCGCCGGGCTTGGGCAGAGCCTGGCGCGCAGTTGCCACCAGGTCGGCCAAGAGGCCCGCGATCCCCTCCCCGCTGACCGCCGAAACACGATGGCGCGGGTGGCGTTTGGCAACGCCCTGCGGCCGGTCACATTGCGCCGACACTTCCCAGGCGTTCACCGGCCCTTCGCCTTCGGGGCCCAGCCACAGCACCAGGTCGGCCCGGTCGAGGGCTTCAAGCGCGCGTTCGATGCCGATCGCTTCAACCACATCATCGGTTGCGTCGTGGAGACCTGCCGTGTCGGCGAAAAGGAACGGGACGCCAGCATAGGCCACGGGGCGCGTCAGCACATCGCGGGTGGTTCCGGCGATCGGGGTCGCGATAGCTGCCTCGGATTGTACCAAAGTATTGAATAAAGTGCTTTTTCCGGCATTTGGTGGGCCCGCGATGACCACCCGGAAGCCTTCGCGCAGCACTTCGGCGCGCGGCCGCGCCAGCCAGGTGGCAATCTGGGCCCGCAAGGCGTCGACCCGCTGGAGGAAATCGGCCGGCAGCAGCGCGACATCGTCCTCGTCGGCAAAGTCGAGCACGGCCTCGACCGAGGCGGACAGGCCGAGCAGTTGTTCCCGCCATGCCTCAACCTGGCGCGAGAAGGCCCCGCCAGCCATGGCCAGCGCCGATTGACGCTGCAACTCGGTTTCGGCGCTCAGCAAGTCGGCCAGGCCCTCGGCTTCGGCCAGATCGATCCGGCCATTGGCGAAGGCACGGCGGGTGAACTCGCCCGGCTCGGCTGCACGCAGCCCCGGAACCGCCGCCAGCGCAGCCGAGACAGCGGCGACGACCGCCCGGCCGCCGTGGAGGTGCAGTTCAGCCGTGTCCTCACCCGTGGCGGTGCTGGGCCCGGGCAGCCATAGGACCAGCGCCCGGTCAAGCAATGCTCCGGCCCCATCGCGGAGTGTCGCTGCGACGGCGCGCCGTTCGGGCGGCAGACGACCCGCCAGGGCCTGCAGCGCCGCACCAGCCTGTGGGCCGCTGACCCGGACCACCGCGATCGCGGCCGGCGGCGCACCGCTCGACAGGGCGAAGATCGTGTCAGTCATGGGCTGGCGGGGATGGCGGCGGAAATCGGCTCAGTCGTCCGACTTCTTCTTGGCCCCGGCCGCGAAGGCCGCGCCATTCTCAACAAATTGCTGGAACAGCTTGAGGCCCATCTGTCCCATCGGCGCGATGTTCTTGGCGATGTCCTGGATCTGCTCGACATTGCCGGCACCCTTCATCGCCTTGGAAATCGCCTCGATATAGAACTGGTTGGCCTTGCCGACATCGGGCAGACCCAGGAATGTGCGCGCCTCTTCGGGGGTGCAGTCAACCTCGACATTGATCTTCATCGCATTCTCCTTGCCCGCAACACCAGCTTCATCGGCCCAGTTCCATCGGCAAAGCTGGCACAGGGCCTTGGCAAAGTCCATCCAAGCGACATATTGCCGCTACAAGACCCCAAACCCCTGCGGAGCTTCCCCCATGGCCACCAACACCCAGTTCCCCTCGCTTGACGGCGCGGCCCAGATTCCCGCCTATGTCGCCCGTCCGGCTGGCACTCCCAAGGCCGCGATCATCGTGATTCCGGAGATCTTCGGGGTGAATCCCGGGATCCAGCAGAAGTGTGAAACCTGGGCCAGCGAAGGCTATCTGGCGATCGCCCCCGATATCTTCTGGCGCTTTGCCCCGGGCGTGGAGCTCGATCCCGATGTGCCGGAGCAGCTGCAGGAAGCCTTCGGCTATTTCGGCCAGTACGATCCGGACCTGGGCATTCAGGACATCGAGGCCGCGATCCATCATATTCGCCGGACCGAGGGCGTCGGCAAGGTCGGCCTGGTCGGTTACTGCCTGGGCGGACGGATGGCCTATATGGCGGCCGCACGGACCGATATCGATGCCTCGGTCGGTTACTACGGCGTGATGATCGATCAGATGCTGGGCGAAAGCCACGCCATCGCCAATCCGCTGATGCTGCACATCCCGACCGCCGACCACTTCGTTGGGCCCGAAGCGCAGGCGGCAATCCATGCCGGGCTGGACAACCACCCCAAGGTGACGCTGCACGATTACGAAGGGCTGGACCACGGCTTCGCAGCCGAGATGGGTGATCGCCGCGACGAGGCTGGCGCTCAGCTGGCCGACAGCCGGACCCGCGCCTTCCTGGCCGCCAATCTAGCCTGAGGCGTAGCTGCCGATTGCCTGGAAGATCCGCGCGATCGCCGCGCGGTCTTCCTCGGGCACTTCGGGCCGCCAGATCTCGAACAGCAGGACGACGCGGCGTTGCGGCCCGTCGTTCTTCGCCTCGTGCTCGATTGAATCGTCAAAGATCAGCGGCACCCCCGGCTCCCAGGAGCGGGTGTCGCTGCCGACGCGCAGCCAGCAGTTCGGGGCGGTGCGGATCGGAATGTGGCAGATCAACCGCGTGTTGAGCATGCCGCAGTGAGGCTTGATATGGGTCCCCGGCAGCAGGCTCGACCAATGGGCATTGGGCGAGCGGCCCGGGCTGACCGGCATCGGCGCCAGTTCAAGCGCGGCCATGGTGGCGGGGCAACGGCGCGCATTTTCCGCAACGACTGCCCCATCGCGCCAGAAGTAGAAGGCTGACCAGTCCTTGCGCTCAAGCAGGTGGTTGGCCGGGGCGGGGCGGTCCGGGTTGTGGCGGACATAGGGATCAAAGCCCTGGTCGCCGCCAGCAATCACGTCTGCCAATTCCTGCTGCATCGCCGGGACCAGTGCCAGCATGCCATCCAGCCAGGGGAATTCGGCCGGGTCATAGAACCGTCGCTGCGGCAGGCCGGGATAGTAGAACATCGTCGGCTGCTGCAGATAGACCTGGCGCTTGCCGGTGAGCAGATCGACCGCCTCGCGCATGGCCGGACTGAGGTTCTCGCCCAGCTCGCCCAGCAAGTGGCCGGTAAAGTCATCGCTGGCACTGGCGAGATAGGCCCGCGCGTGGGCCTCGAGCTGCGCCAGTTCGGGCGGGACACGGCCATCAAAGGCCATCTGCGCCTGGGCCGTGCGGTAGAAGCTCATTGCCGCGCGGGCGTCGCCGGCCCGCTCGCGCAGCAGGCCCTTCAGCAGCAGTGCCCCGACATCGCGGATCGCCTGGGCCAGCTGGCGGTCGATCGCTGCTTCGGCGGCATCGTTGCGGCCCAGCGCCAGTTCCACATTGGCCAGCGCCGGCCAGGGAAAATCGGCCGGCGGTTCCGCCGCGGCAACGGAGCGCAACAGCTCTGCCGCGCGGGCATGATCGCGCGCGGCCAGGGCCTGCATTCCTTCGGCTATGATGGCGTGGCGCTCGCTGCTCATCGGGCAGGCTTAGGGCAGACTGGAACTTTGGCGCAAGTCGCGGCATTGTCGGGCGGATTGCAGACTGCAGAGGAGCCGTTCATGTCCACTCACCCCGGTGTCGCCGCCTGGCATGCCTATATGGAAAGCGGCGCTGATCGCGACTTGCTCTCGGCCCTCTTGGCTGACGATGCCGTGTTCCACTCACCCGTGGTGCACAGCCCGCAAGAGGGCAAGGCCAAGGTCATGATGTACCTGCTGAGCGCGGCCAAGGTGCTGGGCAATGACAGCTTCACCTATGTCCGCGAGATTGTCGAAGGCAACGACGCGCTGCTGGAGTTCACTTGCGTGATCGACGGAATCCACGTCAACGGGATCGACCTGATCCGCTTTGATGATGCCGGAAAGATCATCGATTTCAAGGTGATGGTCCGCCCGGTCAAGGCGGTCAACAAGCTGTGGGAGATGATGGCGGCGCAGCTCCAGGCGGCGGCCGGTTAGGGTCAGATCGAGCCGGAACCATCGACCCTGAGGCCCCCGCCCGCTGACCATTCGGCCTCCAGCGGCGGTTCCCACATCGCGTCCATGAAATCGAACATCTGCCTGTCGACCTGCATGGCATAGGTCTCCCCGCGCTCCTTGTTGCGGCGGTTGACGCGGAACCAGCGCTCGTCTGCGGGTACGTCGATGAAGTGCACCGCCGCGCTGAGGCCGGCCTCCGCCGCAAAGGCGCGGAAGGTGTCGCGGTGCTCCTTGGTGGTGAAGCCCAGGTCAAGGATCGCAGGCACCCCGCGCGCCGCGAGCTGGCGGGCGGTTTCCATGATCTGCGCCTCACAGCGCCGAACCCGTTCGATCGTCCACTGGAATTCGATCGGCTGCGGGCTGTCGGCCCAGAACAGCGTGGTCATCCACTCGTCGATCGAAAAGCGAACGCCGCCCAGCTCTTCGGCCACGCGGCGTGCGTAAGTGGTCTTTCCGGCCCCGGTGGAGCCAACAATCAGGATGATGTCGGCTGCCACGGGGTGGCGTTACTGGTTCATCGTCGCGAAGAAGTCTTCGTTGGTCTTCGAATCCTTCATCTTGTCGAGCAGGAATTCCATCGCATCGATCGTGCCCATCTGCATCAGGATGCGGCGCAGGACCCACATCTTGCTGAGCTTGTCCTTGCCGACCAGCAGCTCTTCCTTGCGGGTGCCGGACTTGCCGACATCGAGCGCCGGGAAGATGCGCTTGTCAGCGACCTTGCGGTCGAGCACGATTTCCGAGTTGCCGGTGCCCTTGAACTCTTCGAAGATCACTTCATCCATACGGCTGCCGGTATCGATCAGCGCGGTGGC
>DKII01000152.1 GCA_002454125.1 Novosphingobium sp. UBA6722 | reverse complement strand
CGCCAGCGCCTGCTCGAAATCGGCAATCAAGTCGTCTGCCGCTTCAATCCCGATCGAGATCCGCACCAGGTTGTCGGTGATGCCCAGCGCGGCCTTGCGCTCGTCCGGCACCGAGAGGTGCGTCATGCTGGCCGGGTGACTGGCCAGCGTCTCGGTCCCGCCCAGGCTGACCGCCAGCTTGGCGATCCTGAGAGCATCGAGGAAGCGGAAGCATTCCGCCTCGCCGCCCTTGAGCAGCAGGGAAAAGGTGCTGCCTGCACCGCTGCAGTGGCGGTCAAAGATATCCTGCTGGCGCGGATCGTCGATCATGCCGAGATAGCCAAGGCCCTCGACCTTCGGATGGTCCTTGAGCCAGGCGCAGACCTTGGCGGCATTCTCACCGGCGCGGGCCATGCGCAGTTCGACCGTCTCAAGGCTGCGCAGCAGCATCCATGCGGTGTTGGGATCGGCAATCCCGCCCATGGTGTTGCGCAGCATCCGGATCGGGGTGAGCCACTTCTTCGCGCCAGAGACCGATCCGGCGACGAGGTCCGAATGACCGCCGACGTACTTGGTCAGCGAGTAGACCACCAGGTCCGCGCCCTGGTCGATCGGGCGGGCCCAGAGCGGACCAAGGAAGGTGTTGTCGATCGCGATCGGGCAGTCGGCACCCAGCGCGGCGTTGCGGGCATCGCGCACGGCCTCGACATCGACCAGGGCATTGGTCGGGTTGGCCGGGCTTTCCAGATAGATCATCGCAACCTTGCCGCCCTGCTTGGCGGCCAGGGCCTTGGCATCTTCAATCACGGCCTCGATCTCAGCGCGGGTCGCCCCGGCCGGGAAGTCGCGATAGGTCACGCCGAACCGGCTCATGTGCTTGGCGACGAAGCCTTCGCTGGCAGCATAGAGCGGGCCGGAATGGACGATCACGTCGCCGGCATTGCACAGCGCCAGCATCAGCACGGTGATCGCGGTCATCCCGCTGGAAAAGCATAGCGCCTCTTCCGCGCCGTCCCACAGTGCGAGGCGGCCTTCGAGGATCTGCTGGTTGGGGCCATTGAAACGCGAATAAACCAGGCCATCGGTGCCGCCGGGAACCTTGCCGGTAATCCCTTCGAAGAAGCGCTTGCCATCGGCGGCACTGGGGAAGGCGAAGGTGCTGGTGAGGAAGATCGGGGCTTTCAGGCTGCCCTCGGATAGCACCGGATCATAGCCGTGGCTCATCATCAGCGTGGCGGGCGAGAGTTCGTGATTGCCGATATGGGTGATCGCGGCTTTGGGTTTACGCGTGTCGGCCATGGCTGGCGTCCTTCCTGCTGCGCCTTTGGAATGGGCGCGGACGCTCCCAGGAAGGCGGGAGCTGAAGCGGTGCCGGGGGCCCTGGCGCACCTAACCTCCGCAGGTGCGCATCTCCGCCCGGTCCGGGATGGCACCAGACTAACGGGCCGCAAAACTGATTTCAACTGTAACCGGAATGGGCTGGGGAAATCAGGTAAGCGCGGCAACCGCCCAGACCACGCCGACCATCAGGGGAACCCCGGCCAGGTCAAGCAGCAGCCCGGCCTTGAGCACGCGCGGCAGGGCGATATGGCCGGTTGCCCAGGCCAGCGCATTGGGCCCGGTCCCGGCCGGCAGCATGAAGCCCCACGAGGCGGCGAGCGCAGCCGGCAGGGCCAGCAGGATCGGGTCTGCACCCAATGCCACCACTAGCGCGCCGACCACCGGCATGATCCCGCTGGCTGCGGCGATGTTGCTGGCAAACTCGGTGACGAGCACGACGAAGCCGACCAGCACCAGCGCCACGATCGGAAGCGGCACGGCCTTCAGCGGCAGCAGCATCCGGCCCATCCAGTCCGCCAGGCCGCTTTCGGTCATGCCCATGGCGAGCGCGAGGCCGCCCCCGAACATCAGGATCACGCCCCAGGGCGCGCGGTTGGCCTCGTCCCACTTTAGCAGCGGGCGGCCGGTGCCATCGGGGATGAAGAACAGCGTCAGTCCGGCCAGCGCGGCGATGGTCCCGTCATCCAGTCCGCCGGGCGGGAACAGGGGTTTCAGCAGCGGCATCGAGACCCAGGCCAGGACCGTCAGGCCAAACACCGGGGCGAGGCGCTTTTCGGGCGTGGTCCAGGCCGGCGGCAGGTGGATCGCGGCGCGGGCGGCGGCAGGATCGAAGGCGCTTTCGCCGATCCGCTGGACCTTGGCGATGATCAGCGCGGCGAGTGGAACGGCCAGCGCCACCAGCGGCAGCCCGTACATCGACCATTCGACAAAGCTGATCTCTACCCCCAGGCTCTTCTGGAGCAGGGCGACAGCGATGGCATTGGTCGGCGTGCCGACAATCGTGCCATATCCGCCCAGCGTCGCGGCAAAGGCCACGCCCATCGGCAGGGCTCCGGCCATGCCCAGTGTCTCGCCCTCGCGCACCCCGCCCGAGGCAAGCATGGCTAGTGCCATCGGCATCATTATCAGCGCGGTCGACGTATTTGAAATGAACATGCTGATCAGCGCCGTGGCGCACATCACCGCCAGCAGCAGTCGCAGCGGCGAATGGCCGGCGCGCGCCAGGATCGCCAGGGCCAGCCGGCGGTGCAGCCCGGTCCGCTCGATCGCGAGCGCCAGAAAGGCCCCGCCCAGGAACAGGAACATGACCGGCGAGTAATAGGTCGAGGCGGTCTTGTTGGCATCCGCCACGCCAACCAGCGGCAGCACGATGAACGGCAGCAGCGCGGTGACCGACAGCGGCAGCGCCTCGGTCATCCACCAGGTTGCCATCCACCAGACTAGCCCGGCGGTCGGCCAGGCGGCGTCGGGCATCCCGGCGGGAGCAGCTGTCAGCAGAGTGAAGAGGAAGCCGAGCGGGCCCAGCCAGAAGGCGATGCGCGCCGCTGTCATGCTTCCTCCCCCTGTGTTCCGGCCGGAGCCGGGCTTACTTCGGTGACAGCACCATCAGCATCTGGCGGCCTTCCATGCGGGGATAGGCCTCGATCTTGGCGTCTTCGGCGGTGTCTTCCTGCACCCGCTTGAGGAGGTTCATCCCCAGCTGCTGGTGCGAAAGCTCACGGCCGCGGAAACGCAGGGTGACCTTCACCTTGTCGCCCTCGCCGATGAACTTGTGGATCGCGCGCATCTTCACGTCATAGTCGTGATCGTCGATGTTCGGACGCATCTTGATCTCCTTGATCTCCTGCGTCTTCTGATTCTTGCGCGCGGCATTGGCCTTTTTCTGGGCCTCATACCGGAACTTGCCGACATCAAGGAACTTCGCCACCGGCGGATCGGCGTTGGGAGAGATCTCCACCAGGTCCAGCCCTACTTCGGCTGCCTGCTCGATCGCTTCGCGGGTATACATGACGCCAAGGTTCTCACCGTTTTCGTCAATGACGCGGACCTTGTCCGAGGTGATCATCTGGTTGTAGCGCGGCCCGCTCTTCACGGGGGGGGCCAGCATGCGCCGGGGTGGGGGTGCTATAGTTCCTGCTCCTTAGGCAATGTCTCAGTGGCGCGTCCTTAATCCGAATCCCCGCCGGGTGGAAGCCGCGAAATTACGCCGCTTCGCGCCAAACCGGTACCTGGACCAGTTTGCCGCGCACCGGCAGCACCGCGTGGACCATCCGCGCGGGCTGCATCGCGGCGATGATCGCCGGGTCGGCCACGTCCATCCCGCCGGTCAGCGCGCCGAAGGCCGGCAGGATCAGCTTGCGCTCGCTCGCCGCCCAGCACGGCCGCGCGACCGAGCGTCCGCGCGCCGCAATCCGCAGCTTGGGATGGAAATGGCCCGACAGTTCGGCGCGCAGTTCCCCGGCGCGCGCTTCATGCCGCAGCACCAGCGGGCCGACCACCAATTCCTCCAGCATCGTCCCCGGCGCTGCACCGGCATCGTGATTGCCGCCGATCCAGACCCAGTCGACCACCCGGGTCAGCGCCGCCAGCATGCCGGCGGCGTGCGGCTCAAGCCGGTTGGCGCCGTCGCCATCGTGGAAATTGTCGCCCAGGGTGAAGACCCGCCTGGCGCCACTGAGGCGGATCGCGCGGGCCACCCGCTCCAGCGTTTCGCGGCTGTCATAGGGCGGCAGCATCTGCCCGAAGCGCGCAAAGAAGCTGGCCTTTTCGAGGTGCAGATCGGCCACCAGCAGCGCCTGCTCCCGCGGCCAATAGAGCGCGCCGCCGTCCAGCAGCGCCATGTCTTCACCCGCGAACGAAAAGGGAACCATGGCTTTTCCTTGCCGTAAGGCCAATCGCTTGGCAAGTGTTGGCGATGACTGACTGGACCCCCCATACCGCCCGCGCCAAGACCTGGTTTGAAAGCCTGCGCGACCGGATCTGCGCCGAATTTGAAGCGATCGAAGCTGAAGCCGGCAGCGCCGCCCGGTTCGATTACAAGTCATGGAACCGTGAGGAGGAAGGAAATCCTGACCCCGGCGGCGGCACCCAGGGGTTGATGAAGGGCAAGGTGTTCGAAAAGGTCGGGGTCAACGTCTCGACCGTCCACGGCACTTTCGCGCCGCAGTTCGCGCCTTCGGTCAACGGCGCCAGTGCCGAACAGCCCGGTTTTACCGCCACCGGCATCAGCCTGGTCGCCCACATGGCCAACCCGCACGTGCCCGCCGTGCACATGAACACCCGCTTCCTGACCACGACCAAGGCCTGGTTCGGCGGTGGCGGCGATCTCAACCCGCCGATCCCGTACGAAGAGGATACGGCCGATTTCCACGCCGCCTATCAGGCCGCTTGCGATGCCCACGATCCGGAATACTATCCGAAGTTCAAGGCCTGGGCCGACGAGTACTTCTTCATCCCCCATCGCGGCGTCCACCGCGGGGTTGGCGGGATCTTCTACGATCACCTGGAGTGCGCCGACGATGCCGGGTTCGAAGCCAACTTCGCCTTCACCCGCGATGTCGGGGAAGCCTTTCTGGCATCCTTCCCGATGCTGGTCCGCCGCCGGATGAACTCCGCCTTCACCCCGGCCGACAAGGCCCAGCAGCTCGAATGGCGCGGCCGCTATGCCGAATTCAACCTGGTCTATGACCGGGGCACGCTGTTCGGCCTCAAGACCGGCGGCAATATCGACGCGATATTGATGAGTCTGCCGCCCGAAGCGACCTGGAGCTGATCGGCGGGAAAAGCGCTTGCGGGTTCGGGGGCTGTTCCCCCACATAGGCGGCAATGCTGCGCCAGTATGAACTTGTCGAGCGTGTGCTCGCTTATGACCCGGACGCCGATGAGGCGATGCTCAACCGAGCCTATGTCTATACGGTCCAGAAACACGGCACCCAGAAGCGCGCCAGCGGTGACCCCTACTTCAGCCACCCGGTCGAGGTGGCGGGCCTGATGACCGAGCTCAAGCTCGATCAGGACACCATCATTACCGCGCTGCTCCACGATACGGTCGAGGATACCCTGGCGACCACGGCGGAGATCGAGCGGCTGTTCGGCCCTGACGTGGCCCGGCTGGTCGATGGTGTCACCAAGCTCTCCAAGATCGAGGCGATGAGCGAGAACGAGCGCGCGGCCGAAAACCTGCGCAAGTTCCTGCTGGCGATGAGCGAGGATATCCGCGTCCTGCTGGTCAAGCTGGCTGACCGGTTGCACAACATGCGCACGCTCCACTTCATCAAGAGTGCCGACAAGCGCCGCCGGATCGCGCGCGAGACGATGGATATCTATGCCCCGCTGGCCGAGCGGGTCGGCATGTACGAATACATGCGCGAGATGCAGCTCCTCGCCTTCGAGCAGCTGGAGCCCGAAGGCTATGCCACGATCACCGGCCGCCTCGCCCAGATCCGCGAGACCGATGGCGGGCAGGTCGATGCCATCGCCCTCGCCATCAAGCAGGCATTGGCCGAAGCCGGGCTGAAGGTCGAAGTGTCAGGGCGTGAAAAGCACCCCTATTCGATCTGGAAGAAGATGGCCGAACGCCACGTCAGCTTCGAACAGATCACCGATATCATGGCCTTCCGCGTGCTGACGGAGAACACGCTTGATTGCTACCGCGCGCTCGGCGTGTTGCATTCGACCTGGCAGATGATCCCGGGCCGCTTCAAGGACTACCTCTCGACGCCCAAGTCGAACGGCTACCGCTCGCTCCACACCAGCCTGATCTTCGAAAACTCGATGCGGATGGAGGTGCAGATCCGTACCCATGACATGCACCGCACCAACGAGTTCGGGCTGGCGGCGCACTGGGCCTACAAGCAGGGCGACCGGCCCGATGGCCAGGTTGGCTGGCTGCGCGACCTGATCGAGATCGTCGATGCCAGCCACGATGCCGAGGAACTGCTCGAGCATACGCGCCTCGCGATCTACCAGGACCGGATCTTCGCCTTCACCCCCAAGGGCGCGCTGCACCAGCTGCCCAAGGGCTCGACCCCGGTCGACTTCGCTTATGCGGTCCACTCGGACCTCGGCAACTTCGCGGTCGGTGCCAAGATCAACGGCCGCCACATGCCGCTGCGCACGCCGCTGAACAATGGCGACGTGGTGGAGATCATCAAGAACCGCACCGCGAGCCCGCAGCTCTCGTGGCTTGGCTTCGTCGTCACCGGCAAGGCTCGCGCTGCGATCCGCCGCGCTGTGCGCGCGAAGGAGCGCGAGGAAGTCGCCGCGATCGGCCGCAAGCTGCTCGAGGGCATTGGTGACCGGCTGCCCAGCAAGATCGGCAAGAAGGCGGTGCGCGAAGCGGTCAAGCGGCTGGGCATGACCAGCGAGGAAGACCTGCTGGTCGCGATCGGCACGGCCAAGCTCGATGACCGCCAGGTGATGGAAGCCCTGGTCCCCGGCAGCACCACCGGGATGGATGATCCCGAACACTGGCCCAAGCAGGAACGCGCGATCTCGATCCGCGGCCTGACTGCCGGGGTGGCCTTCCACCTGGCCGAATGCTGCCACCCGGTGCCGGGTGACCGGATCGTCGGCGTGCGCGTGCCGGGCAAGGGGGTGGAAGTCCACGCGATCGACTGTCTGACGCTCGCCAGCGGGGTCGATGCCGATTGGCTCGATCTGTCCTGGGGTGAGCGGACCACCGGCGCGGTCGCCCGGATCCGCATGGTGCTGCACAACCGCCCCGGCACCCTGGCCGAGGCGGCGGGCATCTTCGCCAGCAACCGCGCCAATATCGCCGCACTGGAAAACTCCAACCGCGACGAGCTGTTCAGTACCTATGAGGTCGATCTCGACGTGACTGACTTGGCGCACCTCACCCGGATCGTCTCGGCCCTGCGCGCCAGCGATGCCGTGGCTGCGGCAGAGCGGCTCTAGCGGCCCAGGGGGCGCAGCCGCAGCAGAGCAGATGATAGACCCCTAAAAGTCCTCCCTGTTTTCGGCGCAAGCCGCAAATGGGGAGGTGGCAGCGCGAAGCGCTGACGGAGGGGTGAGGCGGTCAGCACAAAGACCCCTCCGTCATTCGCTGCGCGAATGCCACCTCCCCATTTATGCCTGCGGCAGAAACAGGGAGGATTGGGTAGGGATCAAACCTCCAGCACTACCGCGACACTATCTCCCTCGCCGATCCCTTCGGCCTTGCGGACCGAGGCCTTGACCGGCAGCAGCCAGCCCAGCTCCTTGCTGGGAAACAGCGATGTCCGGAACTGGCTATCGCCGATCGTGGCGCTGACCTTGAGCGAACCAAACCCGCCCAGCGTCTTCTCCATCCGCCGCAGCAGCGCGGTGCCGGACAGGGCTTCGCCAGCCTCGCCATCGATTGTCAGGAAATGCCACGAGCCGCCCGAACCGCCTTGCCAGCGCCAGAGCTTGCCGGTGTGGGTGATACGTTCAATCACAAGCTCACGCCCAAGACCCGGCATCCCCGCGAAAGCGGGGATCCAGTGTTGGCAGGCTCTGGGTTCCCGCTTTCGCGGGAATGACGAACGGGTTAGTGATCACTTCACCCGCCGCACCGGCACCGGAATGTTGCACACGTCGGCCCCGCCGGCCGGGCGGATAAAGAAGGCATCGCGGCGATTGGCGCGGGCATCGGCATAGCGCGCGAAGCTCTCGCTCTCGGTCGAGAGGTATTCGTAAGCCGGCAGCCCGCTGACCTCGCTGCCGATCCGCACCGAGACGATCCCAGTGCGCTCCTGCGGCGTTTCATAAAACCCCAGCGCCCCGGTCCCGCGCGGCAGGCTGGAGAGGTGCTCGATCCCCTCGATCACCCGGCCGACCAGCGCAATGTTGCGATCGAGATGGCGCGGGGCATGGCCGATCACCGTGTAAAGCTCGGCCCCGGTGCCGGTGTTGGGCGGCATATCGCGACCCACGCCGACCATGCCGTAGCAGTGGACGGGCGCCACCGTAAGATTGGACCCGACCACCAATGAGACTGGCCAACCCCGTACGAATCCCGTCGACACCAAAAACGAGTCTGGCTGCTTGTTGATGCGCGAGATGACCGGAAGATTTGGCCCCTGCGCGAACTCGTCCGGGATTGGTCCACATTCTTGCCCGACCTTGCAGTAGCCGAAGTTCGCTTCGTAATCACTCTCCGGCACCACCGCCAAATCCCCCGGCAGCGCTTTCGCCTTGGCCTTGTCCTCGGCATTCGCATCGCCCCATTGCACGACATAATTGTCCTGCACCCGGTTGATGCTGGTCCCGTCCCAGAACCGCGCCGCCGCCAGCTTGCGGATATTGCCGATCCAGCCCTGGCTGAACGGCGCGGGCATCAGCTGGATCACCACGCGGCGGGCCTTGCCCTTGGCATCGGGAGCCAGGTCCATGACCAGCAGGTCCGACGCGGCAATCGCCGCCCAGTCACCCTTCGGCGCGACATTGACGATCTCGGCCGGAGCCAGTGGCGACGGTTGGGCGCGGCCGGCGGCAATGTTGGCCGAAGCCTGGGGCAGGGCTGGCGTGGCGGCGAGCAAGGCGGCGAGCGGGATCAGGTGTTTGCGCATGGCGCAGACTTTGCCAGCAAATCTTCGCCTAGCAACCCCCACATCCGTTCGTGTCGAGCGAAGTCGA
>DKII01000102.1:7477-15262 GCA_002454125.1 Novosphingobium sp. UBA6722 | reverse complement strand
CCCGCCCCACCCCGCACCGGCTCGGCCCGCTGGCCGCCTGCCTGGGCATCGATGAGCGGGTGCTGGCCGGAACCGAGCCGGATCGCCAGGTCACCCAGCTGGTCGAAGAAGCTCGCGTCAAGATCGCCGCGGCGGCCGGAACACTGCCCGAGCGGGTGCGGATCCTGATCGAACTCTGACAGTCCCCACGCCGGGCCGAAGGTAGCAGGCCAGCCCCGATGCGGTCACCTGCAACTTCGCGCTTATCAACAGCCGCGACTATGGTAAACGAGTCCTAACACACTGATTCGCTTATATATTTGTTAGCTTACAAGACTAACAGGGACAAGGCGGCGGGGTGCTTGGACTGGCCATCGGCGCGGTCTGGCGAAGGGGGCACCTTGGCCGACCGCGCCGCTCGAAAACGGGGGCGACTGGAATGGGGGTACACTTCGTACCGCGCGGCGACGGCGTGCTGCTGCGGCTGTGGGCCGGGGTCAGCAGCGAGATCGCGCTGGCCTGCGACCGGCAGGGGCGGATAACCGAACTGGGCGGAGCCCTGCCGGCGGCGGCAATCGGCCGGCCGCTGTGGGAGCTGGCCATCCCTGGCCACCGCGACCGGCTCCGCCAGGCGCTCGGCGCCGCGCTGGACCGGGATGGCCGCCCCGAGCGGATCGAACTGGCGCTGCGCGGCCCGGACGGCGCGCGCGAATGGTATGAGCTGCGGATCGATCCGGTCTCGCTGGGGCCGGATCACCAGCTGGGCGCGATCTGCGTGCTGCATCCGATTGGCGAACGACGGCGGCTGGAGCGCGAGGCCTTTGCCGCGGCGATGACCGATCCCTTGACCGGCTTTACCAACCGCACTGCCTTCATCGCCATGCTGGCGCACCTGGCCGAGCAGGACGCGCCGGGCGCCCTCGCCCTGGTCGACCTTGACCGGTTTCGCGCCTTCAACCTGCGCCACGGCCATGCGGCGGGCGACCGGCTGCTAGTCAGCTTTGCCGGTCTGCTGCGCCAGGTAACGCGGCCTGACCACATCCTGTCGCGGATCGACGGCGAAACCTTTGCCGTAATCATGCCCGAGGCCACGCTGGAAGAAGCACGCCTGGCCGCTGGCGCAATCACCGCCGCGCTGGCCGAAGTCGCGATCGGGGCGCAGCGCGGCGAGCTGCCCTTCACCGCCTCGATCGGCCTGGCCCCGCTGGGACCAGACAGCGACGCCAGCCTGCGCAGCGCCGAACTGGCCGTGACCGATGCCAAGGCGCGCGGCCGGGCGCGGATCGGGACCTGTCCTTCGCGGCGGCGCGTGCCGTGGCTGTGGCGGCTGCCGCTTTCAGCCTAATGATGCCCGCCCTTCTTGTGTTCGCGGAATTCGCTGTAACTATCGAGCACCGCGCGCATCTGGGCGATGGCCCTTTGCCGCGCCTCGGCATCGCGGATCGCGGCGAGCCGGCGCTTTAGGCTGGTGGCGAGTTCGGCATAGTCGTTCTGCCAATCACGGCCCAGCGCCGGGCGCAGATCGGTCCGCCCGGTCTTGGTCCGCCGCGCTGGCTTGCCCGGCGGCAGCTCCCAGGTCTCACCAATCTCCGGCACGATCAGTGACGGTGCCAGCGCCTGGCTTTCGGCCAGCCGCCGCAGCTCTTCAATTGCACCCTTCTCACCATGATCCAGCAGCAGGCTGCCCGCAATTGGGCCGCGTTCGGCGATCCAGGCGAGCAGTTCGGACTGGTCGGCATGGGCGGAGTAGCTGTCAATCTCGCGCACCTGGGCCCGCACCTGCACATCACGCCCGGAAATGCGCACCCGCTTGGCCCCTTCCAGGATCACCCGGCCCAGCGAGCCTTCGGCCTGGAAGCCCACGAACAGGATCGTCGAATCCCGGCGCGGCAGGTTGTAGAACAGGTGGTGACGGATCCGGCCCGCCTCGCACATGCCCGATGCGGCCATGATGATTGCGCCGGACATGGTGTTGAGCTTCATCGATTCCGCCACGTCATCGACATAGCGGATCGAGGGATGGCCAAAGACATCGTGCCCACCGGTATCCTCCAGCTCGGCGGCGAACTTGCGAAAGGCCGTGGTCGCCTTGTTAGCCAGCGGACTATCAACGAAGACCATCGCATTGCCGATCCGCCCGGCGCTGGAGAGCGTGGCGATATCGAGCAACAGTTCCTGAGTCCGCTCTAGCGCGAAGGACGGGATCACCAGGTTCCCGCCGCGCGCCCGGGCGGCAAGGATCTCCGCCTCCAGCAGTTGCCGCCGCTCGGCAATGCTGACCTTGGTGCGCGTGCGATCGCCATAAGTGCTTTCGCAGATCACGTGATCGAACCCGGCCGGTGCATCGGGATCGGCGTGAAAGGCCTTGTTGTCCGGCCCAAGATCGCCCGAATTGAGCAGCCGGGTACCCTCAGCCTCAACCTCGATCGACGCCGAGCCCAGGATATGGCCCGCGTTCCACAGCCGGCAGCGAAAACCGGGGGCGGGTTCGAACCATTCCCCCAGCTTCACGACCCGCGCCAGCCGGGCGGCGGCAATCGCATCGGCTTCGGTATAGATCGGCTTGAACGGATCATCGCCCGCCCGGTCGCGGCGGCGATTGCGGCGCTCGGCCTCGTACTCCTGGATCCGCCCGGCATCGGCCAGCATGAACTGGAGCAGCTCGGCTGTTTCCTCGGTGCACCAGATCGCGCCATGGTAACCCGCTGCGCTGAGCCGCGGCAGCTGGCCGCTATGATCGATGTGGGCATGGCCCAGCACCACTGCATCCAGACCGTGGATGTCGAACGGCAGGGGTTCGTGGTTGAGCGCCTCGAGCGAGCGCGACCCCTGGAACAGCCCGCAATCGAGCAGGATCCGCGACTTGCCGCTCCGCAGCTCGTGGCACGATCCGGTGACCGTCTGGGCGGCGCCGTGGACGGTGAGCGAGAGGGTCATTGCGCCCTAAAGACTCCAGCTGGGCCGAGCGGCGAGCCGGGCGCGCCAGGCGGCGACGTTGGGCCGCCCCTCACCCGGATCGATCCGCAGCACCCGCGAAAAGTCGACCGCGACGCCGCAGGTGATGTCGGCAATCGAAAAGCCGCTGGCGGCAAGGTAGTCGCGGCCGGCCAGGTGGGCATCGAGCTTGTCGAGGAAGTGCAGCAGCCGCGCCTTGCCGCGCTCGGCCAGTTCGGGGATCTGGGCATAGTTGACCGGCCCGGGCAGCGCGCGGTCCTTCATCGCCGGGGCGGTGTTGCGCATGGCTTCGGCAATGGCCATCAGGCACTCACCCTCGGCCTTGGAATTCCAGCTGGCAATCTCGGCCTTGTCGAACGGCGTGGTGCCGAACAGTGGCGGTTCGGGCTTGAAGGCCTCGGCCCAGGCGGCGATCCCGGCGTTGTCGGTCAGCACGGTCCCATCCTCCAGCACCAGCGCCGGCACGGTCAGCCCCGGATTGACCGCGCGGTAGGCCTCGGACTGGTGCTCACCCGCGGCCAGGTCAACGATCTTGGTCTCATGCGCGATGCCCTTTTCGGCGAGCAGGATCCGGGCCCGGCGCGGACTGGGTGCGCGGGGATAGTCATAGAGAATCGGCATCGGTCCCTCCTTTTCGGAGAGACTAGCAGGGCCAAGATCAATTGCGATTGGCAACTGGTTGACGTTACGGAAAGCTGCATTTCCTGCATTGCTATGTGATGTTATCATGTTACATCTAAGGCAGTCGCTCGGTGCGACTCGGCCCGCTCCAGATGGCAGGGCGCCCCGGGCGCCAAGAGGATGGAGAGGTGCTTATGGCTTACGTCGATACCATCAATTCCAACCGCCGCCTGGGTACGCTGGCGCTGGTCGGGGCAATCCATGTTGCCGCCGGCTATGCCCTGGTGACGGGGTTGGCCGCGACGATCATTCCGAAGATCCCGGACGATATCACGACCATTTTCATCCCGAAGCCGCCGGAGCCTGTCCCGACGCCGACCGTCACGCCGCGGGGTACCCCGGAAGACACGACCACCCTCGCCCCGCCACCGCCTGACACCCGCAACCCGTTCGACCAGGCGGGGCCGATCGACCTGCCCCCGATCGATACGGGTCACCTGCGCGAGGGTGGAATTGACGAGGTTACCTTCCCGGGCCCCGGCCCCTCCCCCAGTCCCTCGTTCGCGACCAAGCCGGCGCGGCCCAAGGGCAATCCGGGCCTGTGGGTCACCACCAATGACTATCCGCAGAGCGCGATCCGCAGCGAAGCGGAAGGGGTGGTGAAGTTCCGGCTCAGCGTCGGCGCCAATGGCAAGGTCACCGGCTGCGAAGTGACCGGCTCCAGCGGTACCGAGGCGCTCGATCAGGCGGCCTGCGCCAAGCTGATGCTGCGCGGCAGGTTCGAACCCGCCAGCGACAGCACCGGCGCATTGGTGGCGGGCAGCTATACCGGCGCGGTGCGGTGGCAGTTGCCGAAGGAGTAACAGCGAGGACGGCCCGGGGCGCGCAACCTCGGGCCGTTTGGCGCTTAGCGCCCCTTGAACTGCGCCGGGCGCTTCTCGAGGAAGGACTGGACACCTTCCTTGAAATCGTCGCTGGCGAACAGCGGCAGCAGTTGCAGATAAACGTGCTGGACGTGGGTTTCGAAGCCCTCTTCCAGCCCCATCCGCATCATCCGCTTTGACGCCAGTACGGCGAGCGGCGCGTTGGCGGCGATTTCTTCGGCCATGGCGCGGGCCTTGGCGCCCACTTCCTCTGCCGGAACGACATGGTTGGCGAGGCCTTCGGCCAGGCAATCCGCCGCACTCAGGGTCCGGCCAGTGAAGATGATTTCGGCCGCCTTGGCCCAGCCGAGCATGCGCGGGAGGAACCAGGTGCCGCCGCTTTCTGGCACGATCCCGCGCTTGACGAAGGCGGCAGCGAGCTTGGCATTATCGGCCATGATGCGGATGTCGCAGCCCAGCGCCAGGTCCATCCCGTAGCCCGCGGCCGAGCCGTTGAGCGCGCAGATCACCGGCTTGTCCATCGCGAAGAGGACGGTCGGCGGGGTATTGCGCAGATCGATCGTGGCCGGGAACTTGCGATTGGGCGAACCGATCCCCTCGCCCGAGGACGCCTCATTGAGGTCTAGCCCGGCGCAAAACGCCCGGCCCGTCCCGGTCAGGATAACCACCCTGACCGCGGGATCCTCGTTCACGGCCACCAGCGTCTTGGTCAGCTCATCCAGCATGGCCGAGGAGATGGTGTTCATCCGCTCGGGCCGGTTGAGCGTGATGGTGGCGATGTCATCGGAGATCTCGCAGATCAAGGCGCTCATGTGGATCAGATCCGTTCGATGATGATCGCCGGGGCCATGCCGCCAGCGGCGCACATGGTGACCAGGCCATAGCGGCCGCCCGAACGCTCCAGCTCATCCAGCGCGGTGCCGATCAGGATCGAGCCGGTCGCGCCGATCGGGTGACCCAGCGCCATCGCGCCGCCGTTGATGTTGACCTTGTCACGATCGAGATTGAGGTCGCGGATGAACTTCTCGGCAACGACGGCAAAGGCCTCGTTGATTTCCCAGACGTCGATGTCGTCCTTCTTGAGGCCGGCCTTTTCGAGCACCTTCTTTGCCGCCGGAACCGGGGCGTTGAGCATCAGCGTCGGGCAATCGCCCTGGTTGGCATAGGCGACAATCCGGCCGCGCGGCTTGAGGCCGTGCTTGTCCGCATAGTCCTTGCTGGTGATCAAGATCGCCGCGGCGCCATCGACCACGCCCGAGCTGTTGCCGGCATGGTGCACGCCCTTCCAGTCCAGTTCGGGATAGACGCGCTGAATCTGCTTCTTGAAGGTCACCCCGCCGCCCAGATCGAAATCAGCCATGGCATCGAAGCTCGCCTTGAGCGAGGACAGCCCTTCCATGGTGGTTTCGGGGCGCGGAAACTCCTCGTGATCGAGCGCAACGGTGCCGTCTTCGTTGTAGACGGTGACCACCGACTTGTCGAAACGGCCTTCGCGGATCGCGCGGGCGGCGCGTTCCTGGCTGACCAGCGCCAGCGCGTCGAGCGCCTCGCGCGGGATGCCTTCGCGGGCGGCAATTGCATCGCCGCAGACGCCCTGGTGGCTCTGCGGGTGGATCGCATCGAGCGCCGGGTTGCCCGAACCCATGCCAAGCGGACGAATCCCGGCATTGGCCAGTTCCGCACCATAGGAAGCGGTGAAGCTCATCATCTCGGTCCCGCCGGCGATGACGCAGTCTTCCATGCCCGACATGATCGTGGCCGCCGCCAGGTTCACCGAGGTGATGCCGCCGCCGCAGAACCGGTCGAGCGTGGTGCCGCTGGCCGAGATGTCATAGCCCGCGGCCAGCGCGGCCATGCGGCCCATGTCGCCGCCCTGCTTGCCGTTCTGGCTCGAGGTTGACCAGATGATGTCATCGACCGTGCTGGTATCGATGTTGTTGCGATCCTTGATCGCCTTGAGGCAGGTCGCGGCGAGATGCTGCGGGTGCAGGTGCGAGAGCGCGCCCTTGCCCGGCTTGCCAACCCCGCGCGGGGTACGAACGGCGTCGATGATATAGGCTTCGGCCATGGTGGCTCCTCCTTGATATGAATTGCAGTTGCGGGGCAGGTTCAAACCTGCTTTGAGTCGGGTTTAACCGATCAGTTAAATTGTGCAAGGATTGATGCAATGAACCCCGATCTGCTTCCGGTGATTGTCGGCGTGGGCCAGATCAACGACCGGCCGGAAAACCCGTTGGAAGGCCGCGATCCGGTGACGCTGATGGCCGATGCCCTGCGCGCGGCTGAGGCGGATGCGGGCGCGAGCCTGCTGGCCGATGCGGACTGGATCGGCGTCGTTGCGCAGATCGCCTTTCCGGAGATAACCGACGCCAGCGGCCCGGTCGCCGAAGCGCTGGGGGCCAGCCATGCCGAACTGGTCCAGTCGAAAGGCCCCAATGGCGACAGTCCGATCCTGCTGCTGAACGAGGCCGCCAACAAGATCGGTGCGGGCGAGATCAAGATCGCACTGGTGACCGGGGCCGAAGCGCTGCGCACCGCTGGCGCGCGCAAGGCTGCAGCCCAGGGCGGCAAGAAGGTCGATGCGCTGCGCGATGCCACGCACCGGGTGAAAGTGGGCTATGCCCAGAGCCACGGACTGGTCGTGCCGACCGATGTCTACCCGCTCTACGAAAACGCCCTGCGCGCCTCGCTTGGCCAGACCCTGGCTGAAGGACAGGCCGAGAGCGGGGAGATATGGAGCCGGTTCTCCGAGGTCGCCGCCAGCAACCCGGCGGCCTGGATCCGCAAGCCGGTCAGCGCGGCGGAGGTGATCACGCCGGGTGACAACAACCGCCCGATCGCCTTCCCCTATACCAAGTTCCAGGTCGCCAATGCGGCGGTCAACCAGGGTGCCGGCTTCATCGTGATGTCCGCCGGCGAGGCGCGGGCGCGCGGCATTGCCGAGGACAAGTGGATCTATGTCGGCAACGGCGCGGCGGCGCATGAATCGAACTCGTTCCTGGCGCGCGATGGCTATATCCACAGCGCCGGGATGGAAGTGTCGATCCGCAAGACGATGGAATTGAACCAGCTTTCGGTTGCGGATCTCGACGCGGTCGAGCTCTATTCCTGCTTCCCCTGCGTGCCGAAGATGGCGCGCCGCGTGCTCGGCTGGCCGGTCGACAAGGCCGCAACCGTATTTGGCGGGCTGACTTTCGGCGGCGGGCCGATTGGCAATTACATGAGCCACGCGGTCGCTTCCATGGTCGAGAAGCTGCGGGGAACCGGCGGCACCGGGCTGCTCTTCGCCAACGGCGGCTATGCCACCCACAACCACACCATCGCGGTCAGCACCAAGCCGATCCCG
>DKII01000102.1:0-7419 GCA_002454125.1 Novosphingobium sp. UBA6722 | reverse complement strand
AGCCGATCCCGGCGGCGAGCTTCCCCCGCTCCTACGATTTCCAGGCCGAGGCCGATGCCGCACGCGGCCCGGTGCCAGAGCTGGATCACGACTATACCGGCGCTGCGACGGTCGAGAGCTATACCGTGTTCTACGACCGTGAAGGCCAGCCGCGCTCAGGCGTGGTCGTGGCGCGGACGGGTGAAGGCAAGCGGACGCTGGCGAATGTGCCGGCGACTGACGCAGCAACGATCGCGCGGCTGCAGGGTGAAGGCGCCGAGCCCGTGGGGGCCAGCGGCACGATTACCGCTGGCGAACCCTTACGGACCTGGAGTTTCGCCTAGCTCACCATCCCGGCCAGGCGGCCCTTGATGATCGCCTCGGCGTCCTTGACGATCCGACTGACCAGCACTTCGCAAGTCGGGATGTCGTGGATCAGGCCCTGGATCATGCCGGCCGACCAGATGCCGTGGTTGGTATCGCCGGTCTGCAGTCCTTCGCGGCCGCGCACGCCCTTGACCAGGTCGGCCACGGCGCTGAAGTCCTTGCCCTCGCGCTCGGCCGCGACGACCTGCTGGCTGATCTCGTTCTTCGCCACCCGCGCGGTATTGCGGAAGGTGCGGAAGATCAGGTCGGTCGAGCGTTCATCGCCCGCGACCATCGCGTCCTTGAACGCCTGGTGGATCGGCGCTTCGACCGTCGCGGTAAAGCGCGTGCCCATGTTGATCCCGTCGGCGCCCAGCGCGAGTGCTGCGGCCAGGCCGCGCCCATCACCAAAGCCGCCTGAGGCGAGCATCGGGATCTTCACCTTGTCGGCGGCGGCGGGGATCAGGATCAGGCCGGGAATGTCGTCCTCACCGGGGTGACCGGCGCATTCGAAGCCGTCGATCGAGATCACGTCGACCCCGGCGCGTTCGGCCGAGAGCGCGTGGCGCACTGCGGTGCACTTGTGCAAGATCTTGATGCCGTGTGGCTTCATCATTTCCCACAGCTCGCGCACGGCGGGCGTGCCGGCGGTCTCGACGATCTTCACCCCGCTATCGATGATCGCCTGGGTATAGGCCTTGTAGTCTGGCGGGTTGATCGTGGGGAACACGGTCATGTTCACGCCGAACGGCTTGTCGGTCATGCCGCGGCAGCGCTCGATCTCGGCAGCGAGCGCCTCGGCGCTGGGCTGGGTCAGGCCGGTCAGGATGCCCAGGCCCCCGGCATTGGATACGGCGCTGGCCATTTCGGCCACCCCCACCCACTGCATGCCGCCCTGGACAATCGGATGCTCGATCTCGAGCAGTTCGGTGATGCGGGTCTTGATAGCCATCGGAAGTCTCCCCCTCAGTAGGAACGTGGCAGGCCGAGGACATGCTCAGCCAGATAGGACAGGATCAGGTTGGTGCTGATCGGCGCGACGGTATAGAGCCGCGCCTCGCGGAACTTGCGCTCGACATCGTATTCCTCGGCAAAGCCGAAGCCGCCGAAGGTCTGGACGCACATGTCGGCGGCGGCCCAGCTGGCCTCGCTCGCCAGCATCTTGGCCATGTTGGCCTCAGCCCCCGGGTTGCCGCCAGCGTCATAGACCTGCGCGGCATGGTGGACCATCAGTTCGGCCGCGCGCATTTGCGCATAGCAGCGGGCGATCGGGAACTGGACGCCCTGGTTCTGGCCGATCGGCCGGCCAAAGACCTTGCGCTCCTTGGCATAGTCGCTGGCCTTGTTGATGAACCACTTGGCATCGCCGATGCACTCGGCCGCGATCAGGATCCGCTCGGCGTTCATGCCGGAAAGGATGTAGCGGAAGCCCTTCCCTTCCTCGCCAATCAGGCTGCTCGCCGGGATGCGCAGGTCATCGAAGAACACCTCGGTGGTCGAGTGGTTCATCATCGTGCGGATCGGCTTGATCGTCATCCCGCTGCCCACGGCCTTGCGCATGTCGACCAGGAAGATCGAGAGCCCCTCGGTCTTCTTCTCCACCTGCTCGCGCGGCGTGGTACGGGCGAGCAGCAGCATCAGGTCGGAATGCTCAGCCCGGCTGGTCCAGATCTTCTGGCCGTTGACGACATATTCGTCGCCATCGCGCACCGCGACAGTGCGCAAGGACAGCGTATCGGTCCCGCTGGTCGGCTCCGACACGCCGAAGGCCTGGAGCCGCAGCGAGCCATCGGCGATGCCGGGCAGATAGGCGCGCTTCTGCTCCTCGCTGCCGTATTTCAGCAGCGTGTTCATGATGTACATCTGCGCGTGGGCCGAGGCGCCGTTGCAGCCGGCGGCCTGGATTTCCTCCATGATCACCGCTGCGGCATCGAGCTTCAGGCCTGAGCCGCCGTAGTCACCCGGGATCAGCGCAGCGAGGAACCCGGCCTGGGTCAGCGCATCGACGAACTCACCCGGATAGTCGCGGGTGCGGTCCTTCTCGCGCCAGTATTCGCCCGGGAATTCGGCGCAGAGCGCCTGCACCGCGCGGCGAATTTCAGCCAGGTCTTCGGATTCGGTCATCAAAATTCCAGGTCAATCGTCGGGGGAGCGGAGCGCCGGATTGCGCCGTCGCGCCGCTCCTCGCAATGACGAAAAGTATGAGCGTCAGGCCGGAATTGCGTTGAACGGCACGCCCTTGTCGGGGCGGTGGTCCTGCGGCAGGCCCAGCACCTTTTCGGCGATGGTGTTGAGCAGCACTTCGTCCGAACCGCCAGCGATGCGCCCCGTGGGCGCATTGAGCCAGCTGGTCCCCCAATCTTCCTTCACATAGGCGTGGGGATCGAAATCGAAGGCCTGGTTGCCCTGCAGGTCGAGCGCCATTTCCGACAGCTTCTGCCGGCTGCGCACCGCGACCAGTTTCTGCAAGGACCCTTCCGGCCCCGGCTGCATGCCGGCCTGCATCATTGCAAAGGCGCGCTTGGTGATGCTGTCCAGCCCGGCGCGCATCGCGTGGTTGCGGGCAATGGCCGAGCGGATGCGGCCATCCTTGATCGCCGGCTTGCCGTTGATCGTCAGGTCCTTGGCCGTATCGACAAACAGATCGAGATGCGGGCCGAACCCGGCGCTGTCGGTGGCGATGTAGCGTTCGATCATCAGCGTGTGCAGCGCCACGCCGAAGCCGCCGCCAACCTCGCCCATGCGCTGGCTGTCTTCCAGCCGTACGGCATCGAAGAACACCTCGTTCACGTGGCTGTCACCGCCGGCCAGCTTGATCGGGCGCACTTCGACGCCCTCGGCCTTCATGTCGACCCAGAAATAGGTCAGGCCCTTGTGCTTCTCGACGGTCGGATCGGTGCGGACCACGATCACGCCGTAATCGCAATACTGCGCCCAGCTGGTCCAGACCTTCTGCCCGGTCATCCGCCAGCCGTTGCCATCGGGCTCAGCCTTGGTGCGCAGCGCGGCGAGGTCAGACCCGCCCGAGGGTTCGGAGAACAGCTGGCACCAGATTTCCTCACCGCGCAGCGCCTTGATCACGCGCTCCTTCACCCAGGCGCGGTCCTGGCCGTAGTGGATCAGGATCGGAATCGGCATGCCAAGCGAAATGCCGAAATAGACGTTCGGCATGCCGAACTGCATTTCCTCGGCATCAAAGGCGATCTTGTGCATGTTCGACAAGCCCTGCCCGCCGATCTCGGTCTTCCAGTTGATCCCGGCGTAACCGGCATCATACTTTTCGGCCATGTACTGGCGGCCCAGCGCCAGGTCTTCCTCAACCGAGAGGTTCAGCTTGCCCCGCGCCGCGCGGGAATACTTGGGGGCGACGCTTTCCAGCCAGGCGCGGGCCTGGGCGCGGTAGGTTTCGATCTCGCTCATGCGGCTTCTCCCGTCAGCGTTTCGACCAGCAGGTCTTCCCAGAACAGCAGGTTGCCCTGCTCGATCGCCAGGCTGCGGGCCCGGCGCATGTGGAGGTGGAGGCCCTGTTCCCAGGTCACCCCGATCCCGCCGTGGATCTGCACGCAGTCGCGCGCGCAGGTGTCATAGGCTTCGGTCGCGGTCAGCCGGGCATCGGCTGCGGCCAGCAGGAAGCCATCGGTGCCGGCGCTGGCTGCCGCGTGGATGCAGTTGGCGCGGGCGATTTCGACCAGCCCGTACATTTCGGCAATGCGGTGCTTGACCGACTGGAAGGCGCCGATCAGCTGGCCAAAGGCCTTGCGGGTAACGGCATAGTCACGGGCGATGTGCAGCAATGCCTCGGCCCCGCCGACCTGTTCATGCGCGGTGACCACGGCCATCCGGGCGAGCACTTCGCGGGCCAGCGCGGTGGCCGCCGCGCCTTCGGCCAGGACGGTTGCCGGAGTGCCGGCAAAGGTGAGGTCGGCATAGAGCCGGCTGTTGTCGAAGCTCGAAACCGCCTTGCGCTCTGCCCCGGCGAGTTCGGCCAGCGCGAGGACCGGACCGTTCGCGCCGCTGGCCCAGACCAGCGCCAGTTCGGCCTTGAGCCCGCCCGGCACGGCCGGCTTGCTGCCGGTCAGCTTGCCATCGGTGAACCGGGTGGCAGGCGCTGCGGGGAGGATGTCGGTCCCTTCGGCAAAAGCCACCGCGCCGCGCGCTTCGCCAGCGGCGATTTGCGGCAGATACTTGGCCGCGGCATCTGCATTGCCCGCGGCGACCAGCGCGTGGGTAACGCCGTAACCCGGCGTCAGGAACGGCGCACCGGCCGTGGCCGCACCGCTTGCCTGGGCAACCAGGCCCAGCTCGACCAGCCCAAGGCCCAGCCCGCCATGCTCTTCCGGCACGGCCAGCGCGGTCCAGCCCTGCTCGACCGCCGTATCCCAGAACGGGGCGTCATGTTCGCCGACCTGTTCAAGCAGCTTGAGCAGGCGATCCTTGCTCGCCCGGGCATCGAGCACGCGCCGCGATTCGGTCGCGATCGCTTGCTGCCCTTCATCATAAAGGATTGACATATCTGGCTTTCCTGTCCCTTTCGGTGCCATCGCCTGCCGCCTGAGTGAACCCGGGCAGCGGCGATTTAATCGATTGATTAAACTGCCCGCGCCTTGCCCGCAAGCCGTTGCCGAAGCGGATCGGCGCGTGTTAGCCTTTGTCCCGTAATGCACGAGGAGAGGCCGATGCGCGTCCAGCAGCCGAACGGGATCCACCACATCGCGATCATGAGCGCGGACATGAAGGCGCAGCTCACCTTCTTCACCCAGGTGATGGGCTTTCCGCTGAAGGGCCTGTTCGAGATGCACGGTGTACCCGGCGGCAAGCATGCTTTTCTCGAAATGGGACCGGACAGCTATTTCTCGGTCGTCGAACTGGCCGGGATCGAGGAGATCCCCAGCACGATCGGCATTACCCATGCCGGGACCGGCGCGGGCAAATGCGCCAAGGGGACGATGCAGCACATCGCCTTTCGCGTGCCCGATCCCGACGGCCTGATCGCCATGCGCGACCGGATCCGCAGCCACGGCATCCCCGCGATCGGCCCGATCGGCCACGGCTTCTGCCGCTCGATCTATTTCGCCGGGCCGGAAGGGCTGACGCTGGAGGTCTCCTGCCAGGTGGCCGAGCTTGATGCGGCGCACTGGGTCGATCCCAGGATGCTGGAGGAATGCGGCATCTCGGGCGAGGAAGCCGAGGCCATGCTCTACCCGCCGCCGTGCAATGCTGCCAGCCCCGTCGCCCAGCCGGCGTTTGACCCGGGCGTGCCAAACCTGGCCTACCCACCCGAAGCGCTGAAGCACATCCTGGCGACGCCGGACGAGGTGATCACGCAGCAGGGCAGCTACAACGAGCCGCCGGTCCCCGCCTGAACGGCTTGGCCGAAGCGGCAAACCCTTCAGCGCAAGGGACTTTTCACTCTGCCGAGGTTTGCGCAGGCTGCATGGCAGGGGAGAACCTGACATGATCGTTCGCACAGCCGCAGTCGCGCTTGCCCTGATTGCCGCCCCCGTCGCGGCGGAAAATGACATCGTCGTGCGCGGGCAGGTGCTCAGCAAGGAAGAGGCGGCCGCCCAGGCCAAGGCCTTTGTCCAGGCGGTTGGCATTGTCAGCACCGTCAAGCCGGCGGCGCGGTGGGTCGATCCGGTCTGCCCCAAGGTCAGCGGCCTCGCCGATGCGGCGGTGGCCGCGCGGGTTGAGGCGCGGTTCCGGTCAATCGCCAGCGCGGTTGGCGCGCGGCTGGCCAAGCCGGGCTGCAAGACCAACCTGCTGATCGGTTTCACCAACGATGCCGACGCGCTTGCCCGCCAGATCAACGCCGATGATCCGCGCCAGATGATCGAGTTGAGCAATGCCTGGCGCGGGCGGCTGGTGAATGGCCGGACCCCGATGCGCTGGTGGTATTCCACCGAAGTGCGCAGTGCCGACGGTCAGCCGCCGGTCAACGCCCCGCTGCCGTGGCTCGCGATTTCGACCGAAGGCGGGGCGGAAGGTGGCGGCGGATCGGCCACCAATAACGATGCCGGCGGTGACAGCGGCGGGGGCTATACCAATTCGCGCCGCGCCAGCCTGATTTCCAGCAATGCCAAGCGCGCGATCCGCACCGCGACCGTGCTGGTCGACGTGACGCTCGCCCAGGGCAAGGACCTGGACGGCGTGATCGACTATGCCGCCCTGGTCGGCCTGGCCGAAATCCGCTTTTCGGGTGAGCCGCCGGCCAATTCGGTGCTCGCCCTGTTTGCGCCGGAAAACCCGGTTTACGGCCTGACCACCCAGGACGAGGCGCTGCTCAAGTCGCTGTACCGCCTGCCGCTTGACCGGCAGGGCCGCTATCACCGCGGCTGGCTGGTCAATGGCGTGACCAAGGCGCTGTCGGGGGCCGAATAACCAGCTGGGTAAATCGGTTCACCGCACCCTCGCCCCAAGCCCCCGCGTTCGCTATTGACCCAGCGCGCCCGTTGCTCTGGCAGCGCTGATGGGGGCGCAGTGCGCATTAAAGGAGTATCTTGATGCGGGTCATTTCTAACAAGCCGGCGGCTTTCGCCTTGCTGGCCATGCTGGCCGTGCCGATGTCCGCCAACCTCTCTGCCCAGGAGCAGATGAGCACCGATCCCAACATCGTCGTCACCGGCGAACCCCTGCCCGACATGAGCGCGATGACGCCCGGGCCGGAGATCAAGGGCGTTATTACCGCGCGCAAGGGTGATCGGCTGAAGATCACCGCCGCCGATGGCACCAGCACGGTGGTGGCGGTCAACGAGACCACCAAAATCAAGGCGAGCAGCGGTCTGTTTGGCGGCAAGGGCGCCAAGCCGACCACGGCGGCGCTGCTCAATGGCCTGCCGGTAACGGTCAAGACCATGCAGGCCGGCCCGGTGCTGCTGGCCAGCCAGGTCACTTACAAGAACAATGACTTCAAGACCGCGATGATGATCCGCAACGGCACCGAGCAGCAGTTCGCTGAGCAGACTGCCGCAACCCAGGCGCTGCGCGGACGCATGGCCGATATCGACAATTACAACATCAAGGGCACGACCAACGTGTTCTTCGATACCGGCAAATGGCATCTGTGGACGCCCCTTT
>DKII01000100.1:6390-24082 GCA_002454125.1 Novosphingobium sp. UBA6722 | reverse complement strand
GTCGGCGGCGAAGTGCTGGCGGAGGTGTTCTGATGAGCCGCATCGGTAAGCGTCCGGTGTCGATCCCGAGCGGCGTCACCGCCGAAATCGCGAACGGCATCCTCACCGTGAAGGGCCCCAAGGGTACCCTTACGCTGGGTCTGCGCGACGAAATCGCCTACAAGGTCGAAGGTGACAGCATCTCGGTGCTGCCGGCCAACGACAGCAAGCAGGCTCGCGCCTTCTGGGGCATGCAGCGCACCCTGGTCGACAACCTGGTGACCGGCGTCACCCAGGGTTACACCAAGGTCCTCGAAATCACCGGCGTCGGCTACCGTGCCACGGCCCAGGGCAAGATCCTGAAGCTGCAGCTTGGTTACAGCCACGACGTGAACTTCGATGTTCCGGAAGGTATCGAGATCAAGACCCCGGATAACACCACGGTCGAGATCTCTGGGATCGACAAGCAGAAGGTCGGCCAGGTTGCGGCCGAGATCCGCCGCTGGCGCAAGCCCGAGCCTTACAAGGGCAAGGGTATCAAGTACCGCGGCGAGTTCATCTTCCGCAAGGAAGGGAAGAAGAAGTAATGGCCAAGCTTTCCCTGTTCGAGCGCCGTCGTCGGCGCGTTCGCACCGCCCTGAAGGCGCGTGCCGGTGGCCGTCCGCGGCTTTCGGTGCACCGTTCGGGCCGCCACATCTACGCCCAGATCATCGACGATGCCGCCGGCCGCACGCTGGCTGCCGCTTCGACCCTGGGTTCGAAGGGTGGTTCCAACGTCGATGCAGCGGCCAAGGTCGGTTCGACCCTCGCCGAAGCAGCCAAGAAGGCCGGCGTGACCTCCGTCGTGTTCGATCGCGGCGGGTACCTGTTCCATGGCCGCGTCAAGGCGCTGGCTGATGCCGCCCGTGAAGGCGGGCTGGAGTTCTGACGATGGCTGACGAAACCAATATGGAAAACGAAGTCGCCGTCGAGGCGACCGGTGCCACCGAAGGTGGCGAACAGCGCGAAGCGCGCGGCCGTGGCCGTGGCCGTGGCGGCAATGATCGCGGCGGTGACCGTGGCGGTCGTGGCCGTGGCCGTGACGATCGTCGTGGCCGTGGCGGCGACGATGACGGCGGCGAAGAGCTGATCGAAAAGCTGGTCCACATCAACCGCGTCTCGAAGACCGTCAAGGGCGGCAAGCGCTTCGGTTTCGCTGCGCTGGTCGTGGTCGGTGACGGCAAGGGCCGGGTTGGCTTCGGTCATGGCAAGGCACGCGAAGTGCCGGAAGCCATCACCAAGGCGACTGCCTCGGCCAAGAAGAAGATGGTTCGCGTTCCGCTCAAGGAAGGCCGCACCCTGCATCACGACGGCAAGGGCCGGTTCGGTGCGGGCAAGGTGAATGTCCGCTCGGCTCCGGCCGGGACCGGGATCATCGCCGGTGGTCCGATGCGCGCCGTCTTCGAAAGCCTGGGCGTGGCCGACGTGGTGACCAAGTCGGTCGGCACCTCGAACCCCTACAACATGATCCGCGCCACCTTCGACGCTCTGGTTAGCCAGACTTCGCCGAAGTCGGTCGCCCAGCGTCGCGGCAAGAAGGTTGCCGACCTGCTGGGTCGCGGCGGTGCGAGCGCAGCCGAGGCGGAAGCCGAAGCTGCCGCGATCACGGAGTAAGCTGACATGGCGAAGATCAAGATCAAGCAGATCGGTTCGCCGATCCGTCGCCCGGAAAGCCAGAAGAAGATTCTGGTCGGCCTGGGCCTGGGCAAGATGCACCGCGTGGTGGAGTTGGAAGATACTCCCGAAGTGCGCGGCGCGATCGCCAAGCTGCCGCACATGGTGGCTGTGGTCGATTGACCGAACCAGCATCCCGGCTTCGGCCGGGATGTTTCTTTTAGCGCGACAAAAGCGAAAGCGAGTGCAACGACATGAAACTCAACGAAATCTCTGACAACAAGGGCGCCCGCAAGGGTCGCATGCGCGTCGGCCGTGGTATCGGTTCGGGCAAGGGTAAGACTGCTGGCCGCGGCCAGAAGGGTGCCAAGGCTCGTTCGGGCGTCTCGGTGAACGGCTTTGAAGGCGGTCAGATGCCGCTGCACATGCGGATCCCGAAGCGCGGCTTCAACAACATCTTCGCCAAGGACTATGCCGAAGTGAACCTGGGCCTGGTCCAGAAGTTCATCGACGCCGGCAAGCTCGACATCAAGGCCGTGATCGATCACGCCGCGCTGAAGGCGGCCGGTCTGGCCCGTGGCGGCAAGGATGGCGTGCGCCTGCTGGGCAAGGGTGAGTTCACCGCCAAGGCCAAGTTTGCCGTTGCTGGCGCCAGCAAGGGCGCCGTGGCTGCAGTCGAAAAGGCCGGTGGGTCGGTTGAACTGCCGGCTGAACAGCCGAGCGAGCACGAGAAGAAGACTGCTCGCCGCGAAGCCAACAAGGCTGCGAAGTAATTCGAATCCATCCCCGCCGCTGAGGCGGGGATGGATTTGTTTGCAGGGTTTGGACTTCGCCGCACGCTCCCTATATGGGGCTGATCAGCGGTCCGGGGCGGACCCAAAGCAAGGTTCACTTACCCGATGGCTTCACGTGCCGATAACGTTGCGAGCAATCTCAATCTCGCGAATTTCTCCAAGGCGACCGAGCTGAAGAACCGTATCTGGTTCACGCTTGGTGCCTTGATTGTCTTCCGCTTCCTGAGCTTCGTGCCGCTCCCCGGGGTCAACCCGCTGGTGCTCGAGCAGCTCTATGCCCAGACGCGCGGCGGCATCCTCGATATCTTCAACACCTTCTCGGGCGGCAGCCTTGAGCGCATGAGCCTCATCGCGCTGGGCATCATGCCCTACATCACCGCCTCGATCGTGGTGCAGCTGGCCGCTTCGCTCCATCCCTCGCTGATGGCGCTGAAGAAGGAAGGCGAAAGTGGCCGCAAGAAGCTCAACCAGTACACTCGCTATGGCACCGTGCTGCTGACGGCGGTGCAGGGTTGGTTCATCGCTTCGGGCCTTGAAGCCTATGGCGCCTCGAGCGGTCTTCAGGCTGTGGTCAACCCGGGCCTGATGTTCAAGATCGTGGCCGTGATCAGCCTGGTTGGCGGGACGATGTTCCTGCTGTGGCTGGGTGAGCAGATCACCAGCCGCGGGATCGGCAACGGCACTTCGCTGATCATCATGGCCGGCATTGTCGCCCAGATGCCGAAGTTCGTCTCGAACCTGTTCGAAGGCGGCCGTTCGGGCTCGATCTCTGGCTTCACGATCGCCATGGCGGTCGGTGTGCTGGTCGTCCTCGTGCTGTTCATCTGCTTCATGGAACGCGCGACGCGGCGGCTGCTGATCCAGTATCCCAAGCGCGCCAGCCAGCACGGCATGATGCAGGCCGATCGCAGCCACCTGCCGCTCAAGATCAACACTGCGGGTGTTATCCCGCCGATCTTCGCCAGCTCGCTGCTGCTGCTACCGCTGACGATCAGCCAGTTTGCCGGCAACTCGATTTCACCGGATACGCCCGTTGGCGGCGCGATCGTGACGCTGAACCAGTACCTCGCGCACGGCCAGCCGCTCTACATGACGCTCTATGCGCTTGGCATCATCTTCTTCTGCTTCTTCTACACCGCAGTGGTATTCAATCCGGAAGAGACGGCTGACAACCTGAAGCGCAACGGCGGGTTCATCCCCGGGATCCGCCCGGGCAAGAGCACGGCCACCTATCTGGACTATGTGCTGACTCGCATCACCGTGATCGGCGCGATCTATATCACCGTTGTCTGCGTGATCCCCGAATGGTGGATCGCCTCGACCGGGCTCAACATGATGTTCCTGGGTGGCACGAGCCTGCTGATCGTGGTCAACGTGACGGTCGATACGATCACCCAGATCCAGTCGCACCTGCTGGCACACCAGTATGGCGACCTTATCAAGAAGGCGAAGCTGAAAGGCCGCATTCGCTGATCGATACTCGGGGGTAGCTGACGTGAACATCATCCTTCTGGGCCCCCCGGGTGCGGGCAAGGGTACGCAGGCGCAGCGCCTGGTCGAGCGGCACGGCATGCGCCAGCTCTCGACCGGCGACATGCTGCGCGCCGCAGTCAAGGCGGCGACTCCGGTCGGGCTGCAGGCCAAGGCGGTGATGGAGCGGGGCGAACTCGTCTCTGACGAGATCGTCTCGGCCCTGATCGGTGAAGAGCTTGATGCGATGGGCCCGGAAACCGGTGCGATCTTCGATGGCTATCCGCGTACCGCTGCCCAGGCCGAAGCGCTGGACGGTATCCTTGGCCAGCGCGGCCGCAGCCTTGATCACGTGATCGAACTTGACGTCAACGAGGATGCGCTGGTTGAGCGCATCACCGGCCGTTTCACCTGCGCCAACTGCGGCAAGGGCTATCACGACAAGTTCGAGCAGCCCAAGGTTGCCGGTGTCTGCGACAAGTGTGGTTCGACCGAGTTCAAGCGCCGCCCTGACGACAACGAGGAAACGGTCCGCACCCGCATGGCCGAATACCGGGCCAAGACCGCCCCGATCCTGCCGATCTACGAAACGCGCGGCATTGTCTCGCGCGTGGACGGCATGGCCGATATGGATCAGGTGACTGACGCGATCGAACAGGTTATCGCTTCCTGATCCTGCAAGGGGAGGGAAGGACAATGCACCGTTCACTGGCCGCTGCCGTACTGCTGCTGGCGTCACCGCTCCAGGCTGAGCTAACATCGTCTACCGACACCGGCTTTGTCAGCGATCATGTCGCCACGGTCGCGGCTGAACCGGCCGCTGTCTGGAAGGTCCTCGTCGCGCCAAACCAGTGGTGGTCGCCCCGACACACCTATTCCGGCGATGCGGCCAATCTCTACCTTGATGCCCAGGCGACCGGCTGCTTTTGCGAAAAGCTACCCAAGCCGGCCGATGCGCCGGAAGGCCAGCGGATGGGCAGTGTCGAGCACCTGCATGTGGTCTATGCCGATCCCCAGCGCGGGGTGCTGCGGCTGACTGGGGGGCTGGGCCCGCTCCAAGGCGAAGCGGTGCACGGTGTCCTCACCATCACCCTCAAGCGAGAGGGTGAGGGCACGCAGATCAAGTGGCGCTATGCGGTGGGCGGCTTCTGGCAGGCCAAGCCGGCGGAGCTTGCGCCTCTGGTCGACAAGGTGCTGGCCGAGCAGGTTCAGCGCCTTGCTGACAAGGTCGCGCCGGTCAAGGAAGCCACCGACCCGCCGAAGCCCTGAAACCGCCGGGAACAGCGGCGTTGACAGGCGCGGCGAATCGCCGTAAGCGCCCGGTCCATTCGGCATGAACGGATAAGTCCGGAAGGCGAGGGCCATAGCGCGCGCCAACCGGGCTTTTTGCCGTTCTATCGAATGAGCGTTGAGATAGAAGGTCGCGGATGCCCTGCCGCCTTCTGTGGAGCATGGAGAAGTAAGTGGCTCGTATTGCCGGGGTCAATATCCCCACCAACAAGCGCGTTCTGATCGCGCTTACCTACATTCACGGTATCGGCCCGTTTAAGGCCCGCCAGATCGTCGACAAGCTGGGTATCGACCATACCCGTCGCGTTTCGGATCTTTCCGACCAGGAAGTTCTGCACATCCGCGAAACCATCGACGCCGAGCACACGGTTGAGGGTGACCTCCGCCGCGAGACCGCGATGAACATCAAGCGCCTGATGGACCTGGCCTGCTATCGCGGCCTGCGTCACCGTAAGGGTCTGCCGGTTCGCGGTCAGCGCACGCACACCAACGCCCGTACCCGCAAGGGCAAGGCCAAGCCCATCGCCGGCAAGAAGAAGTAAGCGCCAGACCTTAGGTCCAGCAGCTTTCCCTTCCCGATATTCGAGTAGGACAACCAAATGGCACGCGAACCCCAGCGCATTAAGCGCCGCGAGCGGAAGAACATCACCAGCGGCATCGCGCATGTGAATGCCAGCTTCAATAATACCATGATCACCATCACCGACGCCCAGGGCAATGCGATCTCCTGGTCCAGCGCCGGCATGATGGGCTTCAAGGGCAGCCGCAAGTCGACTCCCTATGCCGCTCAGGTGGCTGCGGACGACGCCGGCAAGAAGGCCGCCGAGCACGGCGTGCGCACCCTGGAAGTCGAAGTGAAGGGCCCCGGCTCGGGCCGCGAAAGCGCGCTGCGTGCCCTCCAGGCCGTTGGCTTCACCATCACTTCGATCCGCGACGTCACCCCGATCCCGCACAACGGGGTCCGGCCTTCGAAGCGTCGTCGCGTCTGATCGTGCTTTCGCGGTGATGGGGCCCCATCGCCGCAGTTCCGGATCGGTCGCGGCGCCGCAAGGCGCAGCGACCGTTCCCGCCAAAACAAGACCCTAGGGGAAGTACATGACTGTCAACATCAAGAACTGGCAGGAACTCAAGAAGCCCAACGCCCTCGAGGTGAAGCCGGGCAACGACCCCAAGCGCCGTGCTACCTTCGTCGCCGAGCCGCTGGAACGTGGTTTCGGCCTGACGCTGGGCAATGCGCTGCGCCGGGTGCTGCTGTCCTCGCTGCAGGGCGCGGCCATCACCTCGATCAAGATCGAGAACGTGCTGCACGAATTCTCGTCGCTCGCCGGCGTGCGTGAAGACGTGACCGACATCGTGCTGAACGTGAAGCAGATTGCGCTCAAGATGCAGGGCGAAGGCCCCAAGCGTCTCCAGCTCTCGGCGACCGGCCCGGCCGAAGTCAAGGCTGGCGACATCGCCGTTTCGGGTGACATCGAGGTCATGAACAAGGACCTCGTGATCTGCCACCTCGACGAAGGCGCGACGCTGAACATGGAACTGACCGCCGACACCGGCAAGGGCTATGTCCCGGCTGTGTCGAACCGTCCGGTTGACGCGCCGATCGGGCTGATCCCGGTCGACTCGCTCTACTCGCCGGTCCGTCAGGTTTCGTACAAGGTCGACAATGCCCGCATCGGGCAGGAATTGGACTACGACAAGCTGAACCTGACCGTCGAAACCGACGGCACGGTTACCCCGGAAGACGCCGTGGCCTTTGCCGCACGCATCCTCCAGGACCAGCTCTCGCTGTTCGTCCACTTCGACGACGCCGTGCCGATGGGCGCGTCGCCGATGATCGGCCTGGCGGCTGCTCCGGCCGAAGAAAGCGATACCAACCAGCTCAACCGTTACCTCCTCAAGAAGGTCGACGAGCTCGAGCTGTCGGTGCGCTCGGCCAACTGCCTCAAGAACGACAACATCATCTACATCGGCGACCTGGTCCAGAAGACTGAGGCCGAGATGCTCCGCACGCCGAACTTCGGCCGCAAGTCGCTTAACGAGATCAAGGAAGTCCTGAGCTCGATGGGCCTGCGCCTCGGCATGGACATCCCTGGCTGGCCGCCGGAGAACATCGAGGAAATGGCCAAGAAGCTCGAACAGGAGCTGCTGGGCTAACCAGTTTCGGGGCACCTGCGGGTGCCCCGACGGTAATCGGCGGCAGACCGTGACTGCTGCCAGCTACGGGCTACCTGATACGGGCCCCTAACGAACGAAGGAATGACCCATGCGTCACAAGCTTGGCGGGCGTAAGCTCAACCGCACTTCCAGCCACCGCAAGGCGCTGCTGCGCAACATGTCGGCGGCACTGATCAAGCACGAACAGATCACCACCACGCTGCCCAAGGCGCGCGAACTGCGTCCTTACCTGGAAAAGCTGATCACGCTGGCGAAGCACGGTGGCCTGTCGAACCGTCGTCTGGCCCATGCTCGTCTGCTTGACGAAGCCCAGGAAAAGAAGCTGTTTGAAGTCCTGGCCGCGCGTTACGCCGACCGTCAGGGCGGCTACACCCGCGTGATCAAGGCCGGCATCCGCGCTTCGGACGCTGCGCCGATGGCAGTGATCGAACTGGTTGACCGCGATACCTCGGCCAAGGGCCAGGATTCGGGTCCGGTCATGATGGCTGACGACGCCGAATAAGCACTTCGCTGCGACCTTTGGTCCAGTTGAAAAGGCGGGGGTGACTGCTAGGGTCACCTCCGCCTTTTGCTATTCGGAGCACCGCATGTCGCGCCGCCTTCCGGCCACTCTGGCCGCCCTTGTTGCCCTCTCGCTCGTATCTCCCGTCACCGCTGAAAAGATGACCTTGTCCTACCCGGAAACCAGCAAGCTTGATCTCGTCGAAACGCAGTTTGGCGAAGCGGTGCCTGACCCCTATCGCTGGCTGGAGAACGACGTTCGTACTGACAAGGCCGTGGCCGAATGGGTCGCCAAGCAGAATACGCTGACCCAGGGTTATCTGGCCCAGCTTCCGCAGCGCCAGTGGTTCGCCCAGCGGATCAAGGCGCTGATGGATTACGAGCGCTTCGGCTTGCCGCGCAAGGCAGGCGGCTATTACTTCTACATGCGCAATTCGGGGCTGCAGAACCAGTCACAGCTGTTCGTCCGCAAGGGATTGAATGGTACGCCCCAGCTGCTGATCGATCCCAACACCTGGGCCAAGGACGGGGCGACCGCGCTCGATGCCTGGGTGCCTTCGAAGAATGGCAAGCTGCTGGCCTATTCGATCCAGGATGGCGGATCGGACTGGCGGACGATCAAGGTGCTGGATGTCACGACCGGCAAGGTGCTGGGTGACGGGGTGCAGTGGGCCAAGTTCACCAACATCGCCTGGATCGGCAACGAAGGCTTCCTCTATTCGCGCTTCCCCGAGCCGCAGCCGGGGGCGGAATTCCAGTCGCTCAACAAGAACCAGGCGATCTATTTCCACCGCATCGGCACGCCGCAGTCGCAAGACCAGCTGGTCTATTCGACCCCGAACGATCCTGAACTTGGTCACGGCGCGCAGGTGACGCACGATGGCCGTTGGGCGGTGATCACCACCTCCAAGGGCACTGACAGCCGCTATGCGCTGCACCTGATGCCGCTCGGCAAGAACCGCAAGTGGCAGGCGCGCACGCTGGTGGCGGGCCTCGAGAACGACTGGCGCCTGGTCGAGGGGATGGGCGACACGCTTTATTTCGTGACCAACAAGGGTGCCCCGAAGCTCAAGGTCGTGAAGGTCAATGTCGCTGCCGCGAACCCGCAGTTCGAGGAAGTGGTTGCCGAGCGCGCCGAAACGCTCGAACGGGCCGAGATTGTCGGCGATCGGCTGATCCTGGCCTATCTCCGGGATGCCAAGTCGGTGGCGGAAGTCCGCTCGCTTGACGGCAAGCCCATCCAGCAGATCGCGCTCAATGCGATCGGCACGGCCTCGGGCTTCAGCGGCGAGCCGGGCGATCCGGAGACGTTCTACTCCTTCTCCAGCTTCAACCAGCCAAGCGGGATCTTTCGCTTCGACACCCGCACTGGCAAGAGCGAGCCCTTCGCGCTGCCCAAGCTGACCTTTAACCCAGCCGACTATGCGATCGAGCAGCGCTTCTACAACTCGAAGGACGGCACCCGTGTGCCGATGTTCGTAGTGCGCAAGAAGGACGTGGCCCAGGCCGGCAAGGCTGTGCCGACGCTCCTTTACGGCTATGGCGGGTTCGATATCTCGCTCACTCCGGGCTTCTCGGCCGCGCGGATGGCCTGGCTGGAGGCGGGCGGAGCCTTTGCCCTGGCCAACCTGCGCGGCGGCGGGGAATACGGCAAGGCGTGGCACGACGCTGGACGCCTCGGCAACAAGCAGAACGTGTTCGACGATTTCATTGCAGCGGGCGAATACCTGATTGCCGAAGGGATCACGCCGAAGTCGGGCCTGACCATCCAGGGCGGCTCCAACGGCGGCCTGCTGGTCGGCGCCGTGGTCAACCAGCGGCCGGATCTGTTTGCCGCTGCCAACGCCGCGGTTGGCGTGATGGACATGCTGCGCTTCGATCGTTTCACCGCCGGCCGCTATTGGGTCGATGACTATGGCTATCCCAGCAAGGAAGCCGACTGGCGGGTGCTGCGGGCCTATTCGCCCTATCACAACATCAAGGTCGGGGTGAATTACCCGGCCATGCTGGTCACCACGGCTGACACCGATGACCGCGTGGTGCCGGGGCATAGCTTCAAGTACACCGCCGCGCTCCAGGCTGCCAAGGCCGGCGACAAACCGCACCTGATCCGGATCGAAACCCGCGCCGGCCACGGTTCGGGCAAGCCGACCGACAAGGCGGTGGCCGAAGGGGCTGACGTGCTGGCTTTCCTTGCGCAGTGGAGCGGGCTGGAAGTTCCTCGTTCAGAAAAGTAACGCCAAAGCTTAACGTCGCATAACGAGCGAGTTCAGCTTGGTGCCACGGTCGATTCGCTAATCCTTCACTCAACGACGGGCCATCCCGCCCGCCGAAGAGTGAAGGATCGATGCCATGAAGACCATGTCCAAAGCCCTAGTCGGGACCATCGCGGCTGGCGCGATGGCTGCTTCTTCGGCCACCCCGGCTTTTGCCGAACATCGTGATCGCGACGGAATCAGCGCAGGCGATGTGATTGCCGGCGCGCTGATCATCGGCGGGATTGCTGCAGTCGCCTCGGCGGCGAGCAACAACAACGACCGTTACGATCGCGATTACCGCTATGACCGGGCCGGCTACGGCTACAACCAGGGCTACGGCTATCGCAATGACAACGCCTGGCGCGGCAACCCGCGCCGCGCGATCGAGCAGTGCGTCTATGCCGCCGAGCGCAACGCCGGACGCTATAGCTACGGCCGCGCCGATGTGACCGATATCCGCGACATCCGCGAAACGCGCTATGGTTATGAAGTGCGCGGACGGATTGCGGTCAACAGCAGCGGGCGCGATTGGCGCCGCGGGGACGGCTACTACGGCCGCGGCTGGGGCGGTGACTACCGCGGCTGGAATGACAACCTGCGCGGGTACGATTCCGGCTCGTTCAAGTGCCGGATCGAACGGGGCCGGATCGTCGACCTCGATTACAACGGGATCCGCGGCCTCTAACGTCTGAGATTCCGGACAAAGGGCGGTTCAGGCAAGCGAAAGCCTGGACCGCCCAAGTCGTTGTTAGCATTGGCGCGAGTCGCGCCACGGAAGGGGTCAAGCAGATGACGGGTAAGTTCAAGCGGAGCGCCGCCGCCCTGGCGCTGGCGGCATCGTTCTCGATGGCAGCAACGCCGGCTATGGCGCGCGGCTGGGGTGGCGGTTGGGGCGGGCACTACCGCAACCACGACCGGATTGATGGCGGCGATGTCCTGGCCGGCATCCTGATCATCGGCGGGATCGCCGCGATTGCCAGCGCGGCCAGCAAGTCCAACAAGCAGCGCCAGGAACAGCGCGACTATCGTGAGCCGCTCCCGCGCGACCGTGAGGAAGCGCCGCGCTATGGCAGCGACGATGATCGGCCCGAATGGCGCGAAGGCACCGGGATCGACAGCGCGATCAACCGCTGCATCGATGAAGTGAACCGCGGCAAGACCCGGGTGGGTGAGGTCGACAGCGTCAATCGTGACGACGGTGGCTGGCGGGTTGCCGGCACGACTACCGGCAATGGCAATTTCAGCTGCGTGATCGATCGCGACGGTCGGATCCGCAACGTCAACGTGGACGGTCAGGCCGTCTAGACCAGTGTTTTCCAGATAAAGGGCCGTGCGGAACCATCCGCGCGGCCCTTTTGCTTATCCGGCGACCCTCAGCCAGTGCGCCATCGCACCCAGCAGGTCACGGCCATAGGCCTTGGCGAGGCGGCTGTCCGCCACCGCATTGAAGGCATGGATCGCGCCGGGGTAGGAATGCAGTTCCACCGCCACCCCGGCTGCAACCAGGCGGCGGGCGTAGTCGAGGTCCTCATCATAGAACAGGTCAAGGCTGCCGGTGCCAATCCAGGTGGGCGGCAGGCCGGACAGGTCTTCGGCCAGGCTGGGCGAGAACCAGCCCTTGCGATGGTCGCTCGGCTCGTAGCTGCCCTTGAGTGCACCCCAGCCAAAGCGGTTTGAGGAGCGGGTCCAGACAAACTCCCCGGTTGTAGCGTTGTCGTAGGGGCAGGTTTCACCACCCGTACGGTGGTCCAGCATCGGATAGGTCAGGAATTGCGCGGCCAGCTTCGGCCCGCCCAGATCGCGCGCCATCAGCGCGACAGAGGCTGCCAAACCACCGCCGGCACTCTCACCGGTGATCCCGACGCGCTCGGGGTCAACCTCTGGCCGTCCGGCCAGCCACTTCAGTGCGGCTAGGCAATCTTCCTGCGGGGCCGGAAAGGGATGCTCCGGCGCGAGGCGGTACTCGACCGAGGCAACCGGGATGCCAAGCGCCTGCGCCATCGCTGCCGGGCCGGCCTGCATCACCCGCGCCGAACCCATGATCATCCCGCCGCCGTGGATATGCAGCAGCGCGGCGCGGCCCGGCGTGCCGGGGGCGGGGTCATAGAGATAGATGTCCAGCGACCCGCCCGGACCGTCGATGGTGTGGACCACCGGCGCAATCGGCGGGGCGCCCAGGAAGGCGTAGCGCGCGTTGCTGGTCTCGCGCAGTTCATGGAGGTTCATTGCCGCCAGGTCGGTCGGCGGCAGCAGGTCGAGCAGCGGCAGCAGCTCGGGATCGACCAGATGCTGGGTGGACATGAACGCTATTGCAGGCTGGTTTTCGGGAACATCCAGCGCTGCGACAGGCGCGGCTCGAATGGTTTCCATTCGCCCTCGGGCTGCTGGAGCCGGTCAACAATGGCAATTACCGCGCTGGGGTTGAAGCCCAGCCCGCAGTGGCTGGCCAGCACCTCGATATTCTCGGTGTCGGGATGGGCACAGCGTTTTTGCACGGAACCGCGCCAGTGGACTACGCCATCGGTCTTGGTCAGGATCGAGGTGGTCGGCACCGGCGGCGCGCGATGCAGGTCAACAAAGCGGCCCTGGCGGATCGGTTCGGGATCGCGGCCGTTGAGGTATTCGAACAGCCGCGCCGCATTGGAATGGCGCCGATCATCCGAGATCGGGCTGCCGAGCGAGATCACCAACCGCACCGCTTCGGGGTGAGCCTTGGCCAGTTCGCGGGCAAAGACGCCGCCCAGGCTCCAGCCGACGATTGAGACCTTGCGGCCGGTCTCGCGGTAGATCCGCAGCAGCATCGATTCCATCTCATGCACGCGCGGCGCATCGATCCGGACATTGCGGCCCATGCCCCAGCCGCGGGCATCATAGCCCAGCTGCTTGAGCAGCTTGCGCAAGGGCGCGGTCGAGCTGTCCGAGGCCAGGAAGCCCGGCAAGACCAGCACCGGGTGGCCATCACCCTGCGGCAGGTTCGAGAGATAGGGGCGGACGGCATAGAAGGCCGCGAGTTCAAGCAGCGCGCGCGGTTCGGCAAAAGCGAACAGGCGCGAGGGCGGTCGAGCGTGGCTCGGCTGCGGGAATGCGGCACTGGCTGCTGTCATTTCTTGGCGACCTTCCTGCTTTTGGTGGCCGGCTTCTTGGTGGCCGACTTCTTTGCCGTTGTGGTTTTTGCTTTTGCCGATGCCTTGGCGGCGGGCTTGGCCGACTTGGCTGCGGCCTTTGCTGGCTTGGTGGGTTTTGCCGACGGAACGCGCGGTTCCGATACCTTTGCTGCCGCGTCGCGCAGCTCGTGGAAGCTCTCTTCGATGCACTGGGCGTAGAACTCCGGATCGGGCAACAGGTTGCGGCAGGCGGTGAAAGCGATGGTCGCTTCCTTGACGTAGCTCTGCACGACGTGGCCCAGGCCCAGCCCGTCGGTCAGGCACAGCAGGCCCATCATGCTCTCCAGCCGCGCGCCGGCCGAATAGATCGGCACCGGCGGACCAGGCACGTTGGTGACCACGGTGGTGAAGGGCAGGGCGACCCGGTTGGCCAGGCCCAGCCGAGTGTAGGCCTGCGCCGCCAGCGCCATGAACAGCGCCGGGCTGACCTTGCTCATCTCGGTCATGTTGCGCGCGCCGAGCGCGTCGGTCATCGCCTTCGAATTGGTGGTCTGCGAGAAGACGTATTCCAGCCGGTCAATCGGATCGGCGATGTGAGTGCCGAGCGGGGCGATCATTGCCGCCACCTGGTTGCCCATGTCGCCCTTTTCATCCTTCCCGCGCACCGAGATCGGGGCCATCGCGGTCAGGGTCTTGTCCGGCAGGTCGTCCTTGGCCTCAAGGTACTTGCGCATCGCCCCGCCGATGATGGTCAGGAACACGTCGTTGACCTTTGCCCCTTCAACCGACTGCCGGATCGCCTTGATATCCGACAGCGGAACCGAGCGGCCCTCGACCACGCGGCTGGTGGAGATCACCTGGTTGAACCGGGTGCGCGGGGCGATCATCTCGCCGTGCAAAGCGAAATCCTTGGTCGCCAGGCCTTTCACAGCGCGGGCCAGGCCCGGCATGGCCTTGGCTGCAACTTCAAGCTGGCGGACCGGATTGGCGACCGCGTTGAGCCAGGACTTGGCGATCAATGAGGCTGGGCTGGGCACCGCTTCCGGCTGCCAGTTATCCGGCTCGGACGGCGGCGGCGCATCGGGCATCAGCGTGTGGAGCGCCTCCATCAGGTCGATCCCACTCATCCCGTCGATCGCCGCGTGGTGCACCTTGGTGACCATGGCATAGCTGCCCTTGGGCACGCCGGGGATATTGTCGAGCCCTTCGACCACGGTGAATTCCCACGGCGGCCGCGTCAGATCGAGCGGCCGGGCGAAGATCCGTGCCGCCTGGATGCAGAGCTGGCGCCAGTCCCCCGGCTTGGGCAAGGCGACGTGACGGACGTGGTATTCCAGATCGAAATCCGGATCCTCGATCCAGTAGGGATAGTCGAGATCGAACGGGACCCGCACCAGCCGCTGGCGCATCGTGCGCGACAGCTGCATCCGGCTTTCCATGAAGGCCAGGATGTCCTTGAAGCGGACAAAACCGCCGGGCGCTGTTTCGGGATTGTAGATCAGGATCGAGCCGATGTGCATCGGCGAATTGCGCGTCTCCAGCGCCACGAACGACGCATCCATCCCCTGAAGCTGGCGCAAACTCCGTCCTCTCCTGCGTTCTGTTCTTGCGTCGGAGCCTATCAGACCAACGCTTTGCGTCAACAATGGCCTTTTGCCTTGCCCACATCGTGCTTAATGGGGGCGCATGGCCCGTGCCGGACGCCCCGATCAACCCAACGCTGCCGAGCGGTTCAATGAGGACCGCGCGACCTATACGGTCAAGGGCAGCCAGCCCGATCTGGAGGCCGGCATCGCCGCGATCCGCGAGGTCCAGGCGACGTTGAAGCCCAAGCCGGGCGTTTACCGCATGTTAGATGCGCGCGGCGACGTGCTCTATGTGGGCAAGGCGCGGGCGCTGAAGAACCGGGTGGCGAACTACACCCAGGTCGAGCGGCTGCCACTGCGGCTGAAGCGAATGGTGGCGCAGACCCGGGCGATGACCATCGTCACCACCAATTCCGAGGCCGAGGCGCTGCTGCTCGAAGCGCAGCTGATCAAGCGCTATCGCCCGCCTTACAACGTGTTGCTGCGCGACGACAAAAGCTTCCCCTTCATCCTGCTGCGCGCCGATCACGACTTCCCCCGGATCATGAAGCACCGCGGCGCGCGCAAGGCCAAGGGTAATTACTATGGCCCCTTCGCCAGCGCCGGATCGGTCAACACCACGATCAACGCGCTGCAGAAGCTGTTCCTGCTGCGCTCCTGCACCGACAGCTTTTTCAGCCGCCGTGACCGGCCTTGCCTGCTCTACCAGATCAAGCGCTGCTCAGCCCCCTGCGTCGGGCGGATCGACGCCGCCGGCTATGCCGAGCTGGTCGGTGAGGCCAAGGATTTCCTTGGCGGGCGCAGCTCGGCGGTGCAGCGCAAGCTGGAGGACCAGATGGCCCAGGCGGCCGAAGCGCTCGATTTCGAACGCGCGGCCATGCTCCGCGATCGGCTGCGCGCCGCGACCTTCATCCAGGGCAGCCAGGCGGTGAATGCCGAAGGCGTCGGCAATGCCGATGTCTTCGCGATTGCCCAGAAGAGCGGGCAGTTCGGCATCCAGGCCTTCTTCATCCGCGGCGGCCAGAACTGGGGCCACCGCGCCTTCTTCCCCGGCCACACGGACGGGCTGACGGCGGAAGAGGTGCTGACCGCGTTCCTCGCCCAGTTCTATGAAGAAGTGCCGCCGCCGCGCTGCATCCTGGTCGATCGCGCGTTGCCCGAGGCGGAGCTGCTGGCCGAGGCGTTCCGGGAAGGGGCCGGCGGCAAGGTCGAGCTATCGGTGCCGCAACGCGGCGATCGGCGGCGGCTGATGGAGCAAGCCCAGCGCAACGCGGTCGAAGCGCTTGATCGCCGCGCGGCTGAAAGCGGCACCAAGGCAAAGCTCAACCGCGACCTCGCCGAATTCCTGGAACTGCCCGAACCGCCGCAGCGGATCGAGGTTTACGACAACAGCCACATCCAGGGCGCGCAGGCGCTGGGGGCGATGATCGTGGCAGGGCCGGAAGGCTTCGTGAAGGGCCAGTACCGCAAGTGGAACATCAAGACGGCCCAGACCAACGATGACTTCGCGATGATGCGCGAAGTGTTCCAGCGCCGCTTTGCGCGGGTGCAGGATGAGGATCCGGACCGCGATGGCGGAATGTGGCCCGATCTAGTGCTGATCGACGGCGGCAAGGGCCAGATGTCGGCCGCGCGTGACATGCTGGAGGACCTGGGGATCGAGGACGTGCCATTGATCGCCATCGCCAAGGGTCCGCACCATGGCCGCGAGGGGCGCGAGGTGTTCCACTTCCCCGACGGGCGCGAGAAGATGCTGCCCGAGAACTCGCCGCTGCTGTTCCACCTCCAGCGGCTGCGCGACGAGGTCCATCGCTTTGCGATCGGCGCGCACCGCGAAAAGCGCAGCCGGGCGATCACTGCCTCGCCGCTGGACGAGATCCCCGGCATCGGTCCGGCTCGCAAGCGCGCGCTGTTGCTGCATTTCGGTACGGCCAGCAAGGTCCGCGCGGCGAGCCTGGAGGACCTGCAACGGGCGCCGGGGGTGAGCGGGACGGTGGCGCAGACTGTCTACGATTTTTATCACCCGGGTGGGTGAGGCTGCCCTGGCATCCGACGCAAGTTGATAAAGTGCATCCGCAGCACACCATGCATAAGGGTGGCTGAACGGGCGTGGCTTGACACTGTCAAAGAGCGGGCGCAGCCAGTGTGACAGATGTTCGCGATGTAGGAAAATCGAGCGCCGGCGGACGATTAGCGCGCCGGCTGGGAGATCTGGAATGGCGAAAGTGCTTGGCCTGGGCGGTCTGTTCTTCAAGGCGGCCGATCCCGCCGCGACCCGCGCATGGTATGACCGTGTGCTGGGGATCCCGGCCGAGGAATGGGGTGCGTTCTTCACGCCCGATGCGGCGGCGGCTCACCCCGGCGCCGGCACGGTCTTCTCACCCTTTGCCGCCGATACCGACTACTTCGCGCCGTCCGACAAGGAATTCATGTTCAACCTGATGGTCGACGATCTGGACGGCATGCTCGCCCGTGCGGCTGAGCACGGAGTCACTCCGGTGAAGGTATTCCCCGATGAGGCCAATGGCCGCTTTGCCCACCTGATGGACCCGGACGGCCGCAAGATCGAGCTGTGGGAGCCGAGGCCCTTCGGCTGAACCGCCAGCCAGCGCTGTCAAAGCGCGCTGTAGACCGCCGCAATCAGCGCCTTGGCGCGCGCATCGTCGCGCAGGTTGGCGTCCATGCGGTTCATCGTATAGGCCATTGTCAGTCCGTTTTCCGGATCGCCGCAGGCAAACGAGCCGCCCCAGCCAGAGTGCCCGAAGGTGGTGGCGACCGGGCCGAACACCCCGCTCGAATTGCGCAGGAACCCGGCGGCCCAATCGCATTCCATGCCCAGGACAAGATCGACATGGCGGATCTGCCGAGCCGTGGCGGCCGCT
>DKII01000100.1:709-6348 GCA_002454125.1 Novosphingobium sp. UBA6722 | reverse complement strand
ACCGTGGCGGCCGCCAGTCCTTCCGGTGAGACCAGGCCGCCATCGGGTGTGATCAGGCGGGCGTAAATCGTCGCCAGGGCGCGGGCCGTGCCGTGGCCATTGGCCGACGGCAGATCGGCCGCGCGCCATTCTGCGCTCATCGCGAGGTCGGCCCGCAGCGGCGGGTTGCCCATGGCCGCAATCTGGGCAGGCGTGAATGTGCTTGGGTCAACCGGCAGGGCGGGCGGCGGGATCAGTTCTGCACAGCGGTGATCCTGGCTGGGATCGAGGCCGATGGCAAAGTCCAGGCCAAGCGGGCCGGCAATCTCTTCTGCCACGAATTGCCGGATTGTCCGGCCTTCGATCCGCCGGAACAGCTCCGTGCCCAGGATGCCGATTGACAGGGCGTGGTAGCCGCTGGCGCTGGTGGGTTCCCAGATCGGTTCTTGTTGCGCCAGGCGCTGCGCGGCGGCACTTCCGGACAGCACGTCGGCCTCGGTCGCCGCCGCCGTAAACCCGCACAATCCGGCTTGGTGTGACAGCAATTGCCCGACAGTCACCTGGTCCTTGCCCGCTGCCGCAAATTCCGGCCAGAACGCAGCAACCGGCTGATCATAGGAAAACAGCCCGCGATCGGCGGCCATGGCAAAGCAGGTGGCCTGGACGCCCTTGGTCGTGGACCAGACATTGACCAGCGTATCGGGGCCCCACGGACGGGTTCGCGCCGGGTCGGCCCAGCCGCCGTGCAAGTCAACGACCAGTTCGCCGTTCAGCGTGACCGCAAAGGACGCGCCGATTTCATCGTTCAGCGCGAAGTTCTGCTCGAAGGCGGTACGGACGGCCGCAAAGCGATCGGTGCAGGTTCCGCCGATCGCGACTGCTGTGCTTCCGCTCATCCCCGGTTCCTTCAGCTCTTGGGCGTTGCCCGGCGGATCATGCCTTCCTGCGCGACGCTGGCGACGAGGCGGCCATCCTGCGTGAAGATTCGCCCGCGGTTGAAGCCGCGGCCGCGGTCGGACCAGGGGCTGTCGGTGGCGTAGAGGAGCCATTCGTCGGCGCGGAAATCGTCGTGGAACCAGACGGCGTGATCGAGGCTGGCGCTGACCACTTCGCCGCGCGCCCAGGACAGGCCATGGGGCAGGGCGCAGGTGCCGAGCAGCGTCATGTCGCTGGCATAGGCCAGGATCGCGCGGTGGATCGACGGATCATCGGGCAGCGGAGCGACGGTCTTGAACCAGGAGTGCGAACGCGGCGGGGCCGGTTGCGGGTTCATCCAGTGCCGCCCCTCGACCGCGCGCATTTCGACCGGACGGGGGGCGAGGAAGTGATGCCGGGCCTCGGGCCGGGCCTGTTCGGCAAAGCGGCGGCGCACATCGACTTCGGGCTCGAGCTCATCCGGCGGCGGAACGTCCGGCATTTCGGCATCGCGGTGCGACAGGCCTTCCTCGTGTTTCTGGAACGAGGCGGTCAGATTGAGGATCGGTCGGCCCTGCTGGCTGGCCACGACCCGGCGGTTGGAGAACGAGCCGCCATCGAAATCTCGCGCCACTTGCAGGTCGCAGGGGTGCTCCTCACTCCCGCCGCGCAGGAAATAGGCGTGGAGCGAATGGGCCGCACGGCCTTCCTCAACCGTCGCCTGGGCAGCGTTGAGCGCCTGGGCAATCACTTCGCCGCCGAATACCCGGCCAATCCCGCCCTTCTTGCGGCGGCCAATGAAGCGGTCTTCGCCATCGGGTTCGACAGTCAACAGACGCACCAGGCCGGAAACCAGGCGTTCGGGAGAGATTTCGGGCATATCCATGCCATGCCCTTTGCGGGCGACGCCCCCGTGCGTCAATCCGGTTTTAGCCGCTCAATTAAGCGCGCAGCGTCAGCTTGCGGATTACCCGCCAGCCCAGCGCCTTGGCGGTGTTGCGGTGCGGCCAGCGGCCCGGCTGGCGGGGTTTGAGGCCAATCCGGCGCAGCATCCCGTTGAAGGCCCGCGCATCCGCTTCGGCAAAGGACCATTCCGACCGCCAGGTGATCGACAGCGAGACTGACGGTGCCGGCCCGTTGCGCACGAAATGCGGCGCCATCACCGGCACGAACAGGGCTTCGCCAGGTTCGAGCGGATATTCGGTGCCGCCGGCCAGCAGCTCGTCGCGCCACTTCAGCTCGCGCCCGCCGCCGGTGTGATAGCCTTCATGGACTTCATCCGGGGCATAGGCGGCATCGCCGGCCGGGAACTGCGTCATCACCTTCGAGCCGCGGATTTGGAGCAGGATGTTGTGTTCCGGATCAAAGTGATAGGGCGTCACGCCGTTGGGGCTGGTGATGAAGATGAAGCCCTGTGTCTTCATCATCCGCCCGGTCTTGGCCTCGATCTGCGGCTGGATCTCGGCCAGCAGATCGGCCAGCAGCGCGGCATATTCGGGCACCTGCTCGATATTCTTGAGCGCGGCCCAGGATCCCGTTTCCTCGATGCGGCGGATGGTTTCGCCAATCGGAATGCCGGTCGGATCGGGCTTGCCGTCGATGCCGATCGGCAGGTCGGCCTGGTTGTACTCGATCGACTCAGTCGGCAGCGCTTCGGCCAGACGGGCAAGGGCATCGAGCTCGAGCAGCGGGTGGCGGCCAAGGGCATGGGCCAGCTTGTGCGGCACTTCGGGATAATGCGCGGCGAAGCGGGTCCGTTCGGCGGGGGAGAAGACGGTCATTGGCCGAGTCCTGCAGGATGGCGGCCCAGCTCCAGCCGGAGCAGGGCGGAGAAAGTCAGACGCCGGATGGCCCCGCCGATGCCGAGCGAGATCCGCCCGATTGCGCGGCGTTCGCGCCAGACATGGTCGATCATCGGATGGTCGGCCGCAGCGCAGCTGTCGGTCCAGGCGATCGCTGGATCGTCGAGCATGGCCAGGTTGGCGCGTTGCAGCAGGACCCCTGGCGAGAAGCGGGCAAAGCGCTCGTCAAAGGCGGTCTTGTAGGAGAAGGCCCCCGGGGCGGTCAGGAAGGTGACCAGCATGGCCAGCGGCTCGCCATCCAGCGCCAGGGTCAACCGCTCCAGCCGTCCGTGCGCGGCGGCTTCGGGCAGGGCCTCGCGGAACAGCTGGGCGGTGGTGTGGTGCGAGGCAAGCGCCGATCCGGCGCTGCCCTTCCAGCCGGAATGCTCAAGCGCGAGAAAATCTTCAATCCACTGTTCCAGCCCGGCATTGTCGCGGCTGTGAACGATGGTCAGCGCGCCCAGTTCGGACAGTCGGGCGAACTGGCGGCGCAGTTCCTTGCGCTTCTTGCCGGTCAGCGCGGCTTCGAGATAGGCCTCGGGCGCAAGGTCGGAGGCGAGCATGGCCCGCTCCTCGCGGTGGACCACTCCGGCCGGGCGGCGCTGATCGGCGCAGAGCGCGTTGAGCGCGCGGTGATTGGGGCCATCCAGCGGCAGGTGCGGCAGGTGCAGGAACAGCCCCGCGCCAGCGTGGCTGTCCGTCCAGGCCAGCAGCGCGCGCCAGAACGCCGCTTCATGCCCCTTGGCAACCAGCGGCGCACCCAGGAAGCAATTGCCATGCATCCAGGCCGACCAGTGCGGGATCGGTTTGCCATAATAGCGCGGCAGCCGGGCCAGCGGGATCAGGCCGGCCAGCTCGGCATCCTGATAGAAGCAGAACACCTGGACCTCGCCAGCCGGATCGTGCGCGCGCAGGGCGGGGAGCAGGTACCAGCTTTCAAAAAACGGATTGGGCTCGGCCGCGCGCAGCGCCAGGGCATCCCAGGCGGCGCGGAAATCCGCCCGGTCAATCCCGCGCCAGGCGCTGATGCTGATCTGTGCCGCAGGCGTGGCAACAGGGGCGGCAGAGTGCCGCGTTTCGTCAGGCAGGACCAGCGATGCGCTGCTTGCCAAGAAAAACCCCCGGTTGCCGCGGCCGAAATGGCCTGCAACCGGGGGTTTAGCCTTGAAATCCCAAGGATTGGCTAACGCGGGCTACTTCCCGCCGCCGGCCGTCCCCCCGCCGCCGCCAAACAGGCGGGCCGCCATCCGCACGACGTCCGGATCGGGCTCGGGTTTTTTGGCATAATCGGCATCGGTCGGTACGTAGGCCGGGTTGAACTTGTTCAACCAGGCCGCCGTGCCGCCCAGCCATTCAAGCCGTTCTTCCTTGGTGAAGAAGTTGCCGTAGTGGCCGTTCTTGGGCTGCTCGATATAGGCAAAATCAACGCCTTCGACCTTGCCCGCAGAGCGCAGGCGCGAGACCAGGGTGCGGCCCTGGGCGATCGGGACGCGCGGATCGCGCACGCCGTGGACCACCAGGATCGGCGACCAGTTGCTCTTGGTCTGGAGTGCCGGGGAAACGTCCTGCAGCGAATTTGCACCCTTGGCGAGGTAGTTGGCACCGAACGAGCCCAGGTAGCCCTGGTCATAGGAGCGCATCATCGGCAGGTCATAGACCCCGGCGCCGGCGATGGTGCAACGCCAGCGCTGCGGATCGCGCTGGGCCGCGCGGGCCGAGGCATAGCCGCCATACGACCAGCCCATCATGCAGGCGCGCTTCGGGTCAACCTCGCCCTTGGCGGCGAGGTGATCGACCACGTCGTTGAGATCGTCCTGCATTCGCGTGCCGAAGCCATCCTTGCGGCCCGCCTTGACGAATTCCCGGCCATAGCCGCCCGAGCCGCGATAGTTCGGCTGGACTACCACATAGCCCTGTTCGGCAATCGACTGGGCCCACTGATCGTAGTCCGCATTGTCACGCACGCCATAGGGTCCGCCGTGGGTCAGCACGACCACCGGCAACTTGCCCTGGCCGGCGCGCAGCCGGGGCCGGGTGACGATCGCTTCGATTTCCAGACCGTCACTGGCCTTATAGCGGATCGCCTCGACCGGGTTCATCAGCCCGTCCTTGATCGTCAGGCTGGCATAGCCAATCAGCTGCATCTGCCCGGTGATCGTGTCGTAGGTGTAATAGGACGGCTGCTGGCGCGGCTGCGACAGCGCCACGATCAGCTTTTGGTTCTTCTCCCCGCGTGAGACGATCAGGGCGTTGTCCTTGCCGAAGCTTTCGTCAAGGAACGCCTTGATCTGCTTGAGCTGGGGATCAACAAAATACTGGCGCGGGCGATCGGTGGTGAAGTTATAGCCCAGCAGCCTGCTGCCGTTGGTGTCCGTGATCACCCCGTCGACATCATAGCCCGCCGGGGCCGAGAACATCTTCGACACGATCTGCATCGTGCGCATATTGGCCTTGTAGACGGCGTTGAAGCCTTCGTGATTGCTGGTCACTACGGCCATATCGGGTTCTTGCAGGAACATCGCCGGGCGCAGGCCGCCCCCGGCAAAGTCCTTGTCGATCACCTTCTGCACGGTCTGGATCGGTTCGCCCGCCTTGGAGCGATAGAGGTAGCGTTCCTCGCCAGTATCGCGGTCACCGCCAAAGCCGAGGCGGACAACCCCGTTGCTGTCGGCAGCCCAGCCGCCAACAATCGGATTCGGCTGCTGGACGATCTCAACCGGCTTGCCGCTGACGATATCGACCCATTCCACCCGGTCGCGGAACATCATTTCGGTGTTGCCGGTGTCGACGCCGCGCGCCAGCAGGATGCGCAGGTTCTTCTCGTCGACGAAAAGCACGTCGGCCGCGCCGCCGGTGGAATCGCGCCAGGCGACTGGCGTGCTCGTCCCGGTTTCAGTGTCATAA
>DKII01000100.1:0-640 GCA_002454125.1 Novosphingobium sp. UBA6722 | reverse complement strand
GTCGTCCCGGTTTCAGTGTCATAAGAGACCAGCCGCGACAGATCGACCCGCTGCCCGGCGATCGCCTCGCGCGAGTTGAGCGTCAACAGGATGTAGCGGTTGCCGACCCAGCGATAGCCCGCGATCGCCTTCTGGCCGGCTTCCTTGTAGGTCTCGGCCGAGGCTATGACCTTGGGCTTGCCGCCATTGATCAGGTCGAGCAGGGCATAGACGAAATCGTTGCCGCCACCCAGGGTGACCATGGCCTTGGTCCCATCGGGCGACATCCGCACCTGCGAAAGGGCCGGCAGTTCGGTCAGAACGCTCAACGAGACCTTTGAGGCAACGGGTGCTCCCGGCGTGGTCTGCGCGGCAACAGGGTTGGCGAACGACAGGCTGAGCACGGCAGCCAGCGCGCCGCCGAGCAGGATGTTCTTTGCAAGCACTTTCAAAACCTCCGAAAAGGGCGCGACCGGTGCGACCCCGATGGAGCGGAACCTACCGAAACGCTGGCCGCGCGCAATGGGTCAAAGGACCTAATCCCAACAGAAAAACCCCGCCCGGATTGCTCCGGACGGGGTCTTGTTCACCCGGTGGGATGAGGTGGCTGGTGCCGCCTCAGTGCCCCGCCGCCAGCGCCGCGAGCAGCAGCAGCGCGACG
>DKII01000054.1:55515-56616 GCA_002454125.1 Novosphingobium sp. UBA6722 | reverse complement strand
TCGCCGCCGCCGCCCAGCCCGAGTAGGAATTAAGCATAGAGACTACGACCGGCATGTCCGCTCCGCCGATCGGGATGATCAGCAGGAAACCGATGATAAAGGCCAATGCGGTTACCGTGGCGATTACCCACAGGCTCTGGTCGGTCATGAAGTAGCCGGTCAGGCCGATGATCGCGATCAGAGTGCCCAAGTTGATGACGTGCCGCGCCGGCAGCAGGATCGGCGCGCCGCTCATCTTCCCGGCAAGCTTGAGGAATGCGATGACCGAGCCGGAGAATGTGATCGCCCCGATCGCGATACCCAGACCCATTTCGAGCCGCGATACGGCGTGGATCGTGCCATCGGCGCCGACAATGCCGAAAGCCTCAGGATTGAGATAGGCCGCCCAGCCCACCAGCACGGCCGCCAGGCCGACCAGCGAGTGGAACGCAGCGACCAGCTGCGGCATGTCGGTCATGGCAATGCGGCGGGCAATGATCCAGCCGATCGCGCCGCCGAGGGCCAATGCTGCCAGGATTTCCGGCAGGCTGGCAATCTCGTGCGTGACCAGCGTGGTGACCACGGCGATCAGCATCCCGATCATGCCATAGCGGTTGCCCGCGCGGCTGGTTGCCGGGCTGGAAAGCCCGCGCAGCGCCAGAATGAACAGGACACCCGAAGCGAGGTAAGCCAGCGCCACCCAGGGGCTGGCCGCCAGGCCCGAGGTCGCGGCGGAGAGCAGCGTGAAGTCCACCCTACTTCTCCTTCTTCTTGTACATGGCCAGCATGCGCGCCGTTACGGCAAAGCCGCCGAAGATGTTGACGCTCGCCAGCACCACCGCGAGCAGGCCAAGCCACTTCGCTGCCGGGCTTCCCGCCGCCGCCGAGGCGATCAGCGCGCCGACCACGATCACCGAGGAAATCGCATTGGTCACCGCCATTAGCGGCGTGTGCAGCGCGGGCGTAACTGACCAGACGACATAGTAACCCACGAAGCAGGCCATGACGAAGATCGAGAGGATCGAGATGAAGTCCATGACCTAGGCTCCCAGCAGGCGTTCGTTCACGACCTTGCCGCCCTGGGTCAGGCGCACGGCATTGCCGATTTCCTCGTCCAGCACC
>DKII01000054.1:55161-55459 GCA_002454125.1 Novosphingobium sp. UBA6722 | reverse complement strand
GCCGATTTCCTCGTCCAGCACCGGCCGGCCGGCTTCCTTGTCCCAAAAGGCGGAAAGGAAGTTGTAGAGGTTGCGCGCGAACAGCGCCGAGGCATCGGCGGGCAGTTTGGCCGGGGTATTGGCATAGCCGAGGATCTTGACCCCGTGGCGGACCACGACCTCATCCGGCTTGCTGCCTTCGACATTGCCTCCCTGCGCCACGGCAAGGTCGAAAATGACCGAGCCCGGCTTCATGCTGGCGATCTGGGCATCCGAAATCAGCCGCGGTGCGGCCCGGCCCGGGATCAGCGCGGTGGTG
>DKII01000054.1:41329-55103 GCA_002454125.1 Novosphingobium sp. UBA6722 | reverse complement strand
CAGGGCGGTGGTGATGACGATGTCCTGCTTGGCGATGTGGCCGGACACCAGCTCGGCCTGAGCCTTCTGGTATTCTTCCGACATTTCCGTGGCATAGCCGCCGGCACCTTCACCTTCGATCCCGGCGACGCTTTCGACGAAGATCGGCTTGGCGCCGAGCGACTGGATCTGCTCTTTGGTGGCCGAGCGGACGTCCGTTGCGGAGACCTGGGCGCCAAGGCGGCGGGCGGTGGCGATGGCCTGAAGCCCGGCCACGCCCACACCCATGACGAAGCACTTGGCAGCCGAAACGGTGCCGGCTGCCGTCATCATCATCGGAAAGGCGCGGCCGTAAAGATTCGCCGCCTCGATCACTGCCTTGTAACCGGCCAGGTTCGACTGGCTGGACAGGATGTCCATCGATTGCGCGCGGGTGATGCGCGGCATGAATTCCATCGCCAGGGCTTCGAATCCGCCCTTGGCATAATCGTCGACCCGGCCGCGCTGGCCAAAGGGATCAAGCCCGGCAACGATCCACGCCCCGGCATTGGCACCCTTCAGCGCCTTGGGATCGGGACCCTGGATGCCAAGGACGATATCCGCGCCCTTGGCGGCATCCTTGACCAGTTCGGCACCGGCTGCGGCATAGTCCGCATCGGCGATCGACGCAGCTTCGCCAGCCCCCGGTTCGACTGCAACAGTTGCGCCCAAGCCGATGAATTTCTTCACCGTTTCAGGTGTGGCCGAAACCCGGGTTTCCCCGCTCGCGCGTTCCTTGAGGACGGCGATCCGCAGGCTGGCGCTCACCGGCCGGTCAGGCGATCAGCGCGATAACGCCGGCGGTGACGATTGCCACCACGACGCTGCCATACTTCAGCAGACCGATGAAACCGCCGTAGGTTTCGTTGGCCATCTTCATGTCATTTCCCGAAGCCATAGTCCTGTCCCTGCCTTGGCAAGATTGTGATGAGCCGCACCCTCTATCGCCGCCCTTGCTGACACTCAAGAGGGCCTAAAGGGAACAAGGCTCAATTTGCAGGCTTAATCGCCTCTTTACTCCCTTGCGTTATCGCAAGTCCGATCACTAGCGGGGACTATCACAAAGACCATGGCGGATTTCGAGCAGCAAACACTGATGCTGATCGACGATGAGCCGGCGCAGAGCCGGCTGATCTCCGCTTTGGCTGCGCGCGAAGGATGGCGCACCCTGGTGGTGCGCGATTCGGAAACCGCGATTGCAACGCTGGGCACGCGCCAGGGCATGCAGCTGGGCGCGATCATCCTCGATCAATGGGTTCCGGGCGACGAGGCCTGCACCCTGATCGCCGAACTCAAGAGCCGCCGCCCGGCCCTGCCGATCCTGATGCTGACCGCCTCGGCCTCGCCCTTGCTGGCCGTGGAAGCAATGCGCGCCGGGGCAACTGATTATCTCGTGAAGCCCGTTTCGCCCGAGCGACTGATGCAGGCGCTGCGCATGGCAACCACCCGCGAAGCCCCGCGCGACGAGCTGATGCCGTTAACCGAGAAGATGCCGTCGAATCCCGATTTCGACGCGATGATCGGTGCTTCGCCCACCTTCCGAACCGCCCTGGCCATTGCCGCCAAGGCCGCCCGCAACCACGGCCCCGTGCTGATCGAGGGCGAAAGCGGGACCGGCAAGGAAATGCTGATCCGCGCAATGCAGGCCGCCAGCCCGCGCGCCAAGGCTCCGTTCCGCCTGCTCAACGTTGGCGCGATTCCCGCCAATTCGGTTGAATCTGCCCTGTTCGGTCATGAAAAGGGTGCCTTCCCGGGTGCCTTTGACCGCCATGTCGGCGCGCTTCAGCATGCCGATGGCGGCACGCTGGCGCTCGATGAAGTCGATCGGCTGCCACTGTCGGTGCAGGAACGCCTGCTCGAATCGATCCAGCGCGGCGATGTCCGCCCGATCGGCGCGCGCCACTCATTCCGGATCGACGTGCGCCTGATCGCGGCCAGCAACTTGCCGCTGAAGGACATGGTCGTCGGCGGGCACTTCCTGGGTGACCTGCACCTGGCAATGTCCGGCGTGACCGTGCAATTGCCGCCGCTGCGCGAGCGCGCCGGCGATATTCCGGCCCTCGCCCGCCACTTCCTGGCCCAGATTGGCGATCAGCCCGGCCTGCGCGAGATCGGGATTACCGATGGCGCGTTGGCGCTGCTGACGGCTTATGACTGGCCGGGCAATGTCCGCCAGCTCCAGGCCGTGCTGTTCCGCGCTGCGGTGTTCTGCGACGGCGATGCCCTGACGGCCGAAGACTTCCCGCAACTCGCCAACCTGCTGGGCGAAGCGGGCAACGGCGCGATACATCACCACGAGGCGGTCGGCGTCACGCTCTACACGCCGGATGGCAACCTGCGTCCGCTGGAAGAAATCGAAGCCGACGTGATCCGCCTGGCTATCGGCCACTATCGCGGTCGCATGACCGAAGTGGCGCGCCGCCTCGGCATTGGCCGCTCAACGCTTTACCGCAAGCTGTCGGACCTCGGGATCGACAACGTCGCCTAAGGGGCGAGCTGGCTGAAATCGGTCAGCGCCGCATCGCGCAGACCGCGCCAGACGCGCAGCGCCTGGACCGTTTCCGGCACATCGTGGACGCGCAGCAGCTGCACGCCGGCTTCCAGCGCCCGCGTCGCCAGCATGATCGAACCGCCGAGGCGCTGATGCGCCGGGGCTTCGCCCGACAGCGCCCCGATCATCCGCTTGCGACTGGCTCCGACCAGCAGCGGCTGGCCGAGCGCATGGAACAGCGGCAAGGCATTGAGCAGCGCGAGATTGTCCGCGACCGACTTGCCGAAGCCGATACCCGGATCGAGCACGATCTTCTCACGCGGAATCCCGGCCGCAATCGCCGCATCGCGCCGTGCAGCCAGCCAGTCGAACACGTCAAGCACGACATCTGAATAGGCACCACCGCCATGCAGATCATCGCCCTCACCCGGCGCGTGCATCAGCACGACCGGCACGCCCGAGCGGGCCGCAAAATCGAGACTGCGCGGATCGTGGCGCAGGGCGGATACATCGTTGATGATGTGGGCCCCGGCCGCGAGCGCCGCTTCCATCACCGCCGACCGGCGGGTGTCGATCGAGATGGCCGCACCCGATGCAGCCAGCAACTCGATCATCGGCACGACGCGCTTCAGCTCATCGCCTTCCCAGACCGCCGCCGCGCCAGGCCGGGTGCTCTCACCGCCAATGTCGATGATTGCGGCGCCGCCTTCGAGCATCGCCGCAGCATGGGTTGCGGCAATTTCCGGATCGTCCATGAACTGGCCGCCATCGGAAAAGCTGTCCGGCGTGATGTTGAGGATGCCCATGACCTGCGGCTGGTCGAGCCGGATCGTGCGGGCCCCGCATTCCAGCGGCGCATGGCTGCGCTGCAGGTTGGTAAATTGCGCCTGCAGATCGTGCGACAGATCGGGCAAGACCGCACGCAGTTCGCTCGCCGAATAGAGCTCGCGCGAAACCACTCTGCCGCCTTCGCGAGCAATGACCGCGAAACGGCTGGCATAGGTCAGCCCGCCGGCAATACGGACTGCCCCGCCCTCCTCGCTTTGCGGCGATTCAGCAAGGGCAATGGGGCGAAGGTAGTGGGCGCTGCTCAATCTTCCGTCGCCAGCAAGTAAAGCTGCCGGATCGCGTCGAGCGGCTTGAGTTCGCCCTCATGCTCGATGTGCCAGAAAGTCCAGCCATTGCAGCTGGGCGCGCCTTGCAGCTTGGCACCAAGGCCGTGGATCGATCCGATCTCGCTGCCCGCAACCAGCGAGCCATCGGCCCGCACGGTGGCAACCAGCTTGCGCTTCTTGTCGAAAACCTTGGTCCCGGCGGCGATAAAGCCAGTCTCGACCAGGGTGCCAAAGGCCACCTTGGGCGCGGCCTTGGGGCTCTGCATCGTGGTCAGCGCAGATTCGTCGAGCGGCAGGGCCAGTTCGATCCGCTCCAGGGCGGCTTCGCGGTAGATGCTCTCGCGCTCGCAGCCGATCCATTCGCGGCCCAACCGCTTGGCGACGGCGCCAGTCGTGCCCGTGCCAAAGAAGGGATCGAGCACCACGTCACCCTTGTTGGTCGTCGCCAGCATCACGCGGTAGAGCAGCGCCTCAGGCTTCTGGGTCGGGTGAACCTTGTGTCCGGCCTTCTTCAGCCGCTCCTGTCCGCCGCAGATCGGCAGGACCCAGTCCGAGCGCATCTGCAGCTCGTCATTCAGGGTCTTCATCGCGCGGTAGTTGAAGGTGTACTTGGCCTTCTCCCCCATCGAGCACCAGATCAGCGTTTCGTGCGCATTGGTGAAGCGGGTGCCCTTGAAGTTCGGCATCGGGTTGGCCTTGCGCCAGACGATGTCGTTGAGGATCCAGAAGCCCATGTCCTGCAGCATCGCGCCAAGGCGGAAGATGTTGTGGTAGGACCCGATCACCCACAGCGACCCGTTGGGCTTCAGCAGCCGGCGCGCCTCGGTCAGCCATTCGCGGCTGAACTTGTCATAGGCGGCAAAACTGTCGAACTGGTCCCAGTGGTCGGTCACCGCATCGACGTGGCTGCCATCGGGGCGCGACAGATCACCGCCAAGTTGCAGGTTGTAAGGCGGATCGGCGAAGATCATGTCCACGCAAGCATCGGGCAGGCTGCGCATCGCTTCGATGCAATCGCCGTCCAGGATCCGCCCGATCGGAAGATCCGGCCTGGCCACCTCGCGCGCGGCCTTCAACCGCGCTTTTTCACCCACCAGCAACTGACCCATGACGTTCTCTAATGTCCCCAAAGTTATCCACAGGGTGAGTCATCCGGAGTCCCGCGTCAAGGGCGACTCCGCAGGAATCCTAGCGATTCATGGTTGATGAAAGGTTACTGGCGGGAAGAACGGAACGAGTCCGGCACAGCATCTAGAGTTCGGAGAATCGATCCGGACTCAACATCTGGTGGGTGTGGCCCGCGAGACTCGGCTCGAAATTTTTTGCTGTCAGAGCAACACCAGCTGCGCAACCGGGGCAAAGCTGCGGCGGTGGAGCGGGCTAGGTCCGTGTTCGCGCAGCGCGGCCAGGTGCTCAGCCGTGCCGTAACCCATATTGGTCTGCCAGCCGTAATGCGGGTGCGCCTCGGCATATTCGCGCATCAGCCGGTCGCGGTGTTCCTTGGCGAGGATCGAGGCGGCCGAGATGCAGGGCTCCAGCGCATCGCCGCCGACAATCGCCCGGGCTGGCCAGCACCAGTCAGGGTGGCGGCCGGCCGGCGTCATATTGCCATCGATCAGCACCTCGTCCGGCTCGAGCGCCAGGGCGGCAACCGCGCGGGTCATGGCCAGCATGGTGGCGGCGAAGATGTTGATCCGGTCAATCTCGTCCGCCTCGACCACGCCCAGCGCCCAGTGACAGCTGGCCTTGATCTGCGGTTCGAGCACGGCTCTCCGCTTGGCCGAAAGCTTCTTGGAATCGTCCAGACCCTGCGGCGCACCGGGACCGAGGACGCAAGCTGCGGCGACAACCGGCCCGGCCAGCGGCCCGCGACCCGCCTCGTCCACGCCGATCACGACCCGGCCTTTGGTCCCCTTGGCAAAGAGCAGTCCAGCTTCCATCTATCCGGCCATGACCAAAACCATCATCCGCACCTTCTTCCCGCTCGCCGCCTTCCTCGCAAGCTGCAGCCCATCGGTTGCTGGGGATAGCCCCAAACCGGCTGTCACCGAAACAAAGGGGGCGTTTGCAGTAACGCCGCTGGCCACGCTCGATGCCCCTTGGGCGATTGCCGTGCTGCCGCGCGGCGGCGTGCTCGTCACCGAGAAGGGCGGCAAGCTCAAGCTGGTCGATGGCACCGTCAAGGATGTGGCGGGCGTGCCGACCGTTGCCTTTGGCGGTCAGGGCGGCCTCGGCGACGTGGTGCTGGCCCCTGACTATGCCAAGAGCGGCATGGTCTACCTGTCCTGGGCCGAAGCCGGAGAAGGCGAAACCCGCGGCGCAGCGATCGGCCGAGCCAAGCTGGTGCTCGGCGATGACCCGCGGCTCGAGGGGCTGGAAGTGATCTGGCGGCAAAGCCCCAAGGTGACCGGGCGCGGCCACTATTCGCACCGCATCGCCTTTTCGCCCGATGGCAAGCTGCTGTTCGTCGCCTCGGGTGAACGGCAAAAGATGGACCCTGCGCAGGACCTGACCGGAAACCTCGGCAAGGTGCTGCGCCTGCTGCCCGACGGCAAGCCTGCCCCTGGTAACCCCTTTGCCGATAAGGGCGGTGTCAGTGCCGAAATCTGGTCCTATGGCCACCGCAATATCCTGGGCCTCGCCTTCGATCCGCAGGGCCGGCTCTGGGACCTGGAGCATGGTCCGGCCGGCGGGGACGAATTGAACCTGGTGGAGCCGGGCAAGAATTATGGCTGGCCGGTGGTGTCCGAGGGCGATCACTATGACGGCAAGGACATTCCGCCGCACAGCACCCGGCCCGACATGGCGGCGCCGAACCTGGTCTGGACCCCGGTCATCGCCCCGGGCGGCATGACCTTCTACAGCGGCAAGGCTTTCCGTGACTGGCGCGGACAATTGCTGATCGCGGGGCTGGCCTCGAAGGGCTTGGTCCGCGTTACCATCGACGGCACCAAGGTGACCGAAGCCGGGCGCTATCCGCTCGACAAGCGGATTCGCGACGTGGCCGAAGCTGCGGACGGGACGCTGTTGGTGATCGAGGACGGCAAGGATGGCCGTATGCTCAAGCTCGCCCCCGCAAAGTAGGCCGAAGGGTAAATTCCATCGACAAGCGCGGCCCCGCGCCTTAGGGGCGCGCGCCTATGGCAGACGGTCCCACTCTGATCCCGCTCGACAACGTCGACCCCGCGCTGGTCGAGGCGCTGCTTGACCGCGCCTTCGAACCGGAGCGGCACAAGCGCACCGCCTACAAGGTCCGCGAGGGGACCGATTGGCTGCCAGGCCTGTCCTTTGCCGCGATCGATGATGAAGAACATCTGGTCGGCACGATCCAGTGCTGGCCCGTTGCGCTGACCGATCCGGATGGCCGCCGCCATCCGCTGATCATGGTCGGCCCGGTCGCGGTTGAGCCAACCGCGCAAGGGGCAGGCTATGGCAAGGCCTTGATGACCGCCAGCCTTGCCGCGCTTTCCCCGCAGGCCCCGCTGCCGCAGGTGATGATCGGCGATCCGGAGTATTACGGCCGGTTCTGGGGCTTCACCAATGCCCATACCGGCGGCTGGGACCTGCCCGGCCCGTTCGAGCAGCACCGGCTGCTGGCGCGCTGCGACAATCCGGCAGTCCTGCCCGCATACGGTATGCTGGGCCCTTGGCGCGGGTAAGCTGATCTGGCATCGCAGCGCCGATGCCCTACGAACCCCTGCCCGACCTTGCGACGTTGAGCCTTGCCGAGATTGCAGCGCTTAACGATGCGCGCAAGCTGCCGCCGGTCGCGCAGTGGAACCCGCAAGCCAGCGGCGATAGCCTGATGACGATCCGGGCCGACGGGCGCTGGTTCCACGATGGCGGGGAAATCCGCCGCCCGGCCATGATCCGCGCCTTCGCCGGCCTGCTGCGGCGCGAGGGCGACGGGCACTATTGGCTTGTGACCCCAGTGGAAAAGCAGTCGATCAAGGTCGAGGACGCAGCCTTCATCGCCACCGATGTCGCCAAGCAAGACGGGGCGCTGGCCTTCAAGCTAAACACCGATGAGGTCATCGTGGCCGGGCCCGATCACCCGCTGGTGGCACGCGGCACGGCCGAGTTGCCGGCGATCTACCTGGCCGTGCGCAATGGCTGCGAGGCGCGGATCAACCGCAGCACCTGGCTGCAACTGGTTGAGCTGGCCGATGCCGACCTCTGCGTCACCAGCCAGGGCGCCCGCTTCGCGCTGGTGCCGGCATGAGCGAGCTGGTGGCGCGGCTGCGCGCCTTGCATGAAGACGGGCACGCGCAGGAACTAGACAACCTGCTGTCAGACGAACGCCACGGGGGAACATTTCGTCCGGCTGCGGTCCTGGCCGCCATAACCGAGCGGGAACGGCCGGGCTTCCTGATGATCCACCGGCCCTCCAATATGCGCTCGCACCCCGGTCAGGTCGCCTTCCCCGGCGGCAAGATCGACCCCGGCGAGAGCCCGGTCGAGGCCGCCTTGCGCGAGGCCTGGGAAGAGCTGGGCATTCACGAACGCGACGTGACCGTGATTGGCACCAGCGACGTCTATCGCACCGGCACCGGCTATGCGGTGACCCCGGTTATCGCGGTGGTCCCGCCAGACCTTGAACTCAATCCAAGCCCGACCGAGGTGGCGCAGTGGTTCGAGGCCCCAGTCGACTTCGTCTTCAACCGCCAGAACCAGGTCGAGCAATCGGCATTTTGGCAAGGCGCGGAAAGGCGCTACATCGAGATCATGTGGCAACAGCATCGGATCTGGGGCGTGACCGCGGCGATCATCCACAACTTGTCGCGGCGGATTGCCTGGTGACGCTTACCCTGCCCGCGGCGGATTGGACCAGGCGTGAGGACCTGGCCATGCTGGTGGCCGCGCTTGGCCCCGGCAACGCCCGCTATGTCGGCGGCGCGGTGCGCGACACGCTGCTGGGGATCCCGGTCAAGGACGTCGATCTGGCCACGCCGCTGGAACCAAATGTGGTCATGCGCCGCTTGAAGGAAGCGGCGATCCAGGTCGTCCCCACCGGGATCGAGCATGGCACTGTCACCGCTGTCCTGCCGCAGGGGCCGGTTGAGATTACCACCCTGCGCCATGACGTCAGCACCGATGGCCGCCGCGCCACCGTGGCCTTCGCCAGCGATTGGCAGGATGATGCCGCGCGGCGCGATTTCACGATCAACGCGCTCTACGGCGATCCCGCCACTGGCGAGATCTTCGACTGGTTCGGCGGCCTCGATGACCTGGCCGCCCGGCGCGTTCGGTTTATCGGCGATCCGCACCAGCGCATCCGCGAGGATCACCTGCGGATCCTGCGCTATTTCCGGTTCCAGGCCCGGTTCGGCTCGACGCCCGCAGATGCGCCATCCGAAAGCGCCTGCGCCGAACTGGCGGCAACGCTCAAGGGCCTGTCGCGCGAACGCGTCGGCATGGAGATGATGAACCTCCTCTCGCTGGCAGACCCAGCGCCAACCGTGGCGCGGATGGCCGAGCTTGGCGTGCTCGAAGTGGTCTTGCCCGAAGCCGATGTCGCGGCCCTCGCCGCGCTGGTGGCCGAGGAAGCGCGCCAGCAGATCGCGCCTGACGCGCTGCGCCGCCTCGCCGCGCTGCTCCCGGCCGAAGTGCAACTGGCCGAAGCCGTGGCGAGCCGGTTCCGCTTGTCCGGCGCGCAGAAAAAACGGCTGGCACTGGCCGCCGCGCGGGATGGGACCGAGGGCGAAGCCCGCCCCCTCGCCTACCGTCTTGGCGTGGATGCGGCGCTCGACCGGCTGCTGATTGCCGGGGCCGATACCGCGGCGCTGAGCGGCTGGGCGATCCCCGAATTCCCGCTCAAGGGCGGTGCGATCGTCGCGCGAGGAATCAAGGCCGGGCCCGAGGTCGCGCGGGTGCTGCGGCGGGTCGAAAGCGGCTGGATTGCGGCAGGCTTTACGGATGCCGTCATCCCCGCCCTGCTCGACGCGGAGCTGAGCGAGCAGGCGTGAGCGAACTGGTCTTCAACGAGCCGCTGCTGGTCATCGCGATCCTGGCCGTGCTGGCCGCCGCGACTGGCTGGATGATCGAGCGCGACCATCCCGGCCTGGCCCGGGGCCTGCGCCAGACCGGTTATCTCGGCATGCTGGCGGCCGGGCTGCTGCTGGTTGGCCAACTGGCCTATACCGCTGAGCGATCGGATGCCGCGCTTGGACTCCACCGCCGGCCAGCGCTGTCGGTCAGTGGTGGTGAAACCATCGTGCCGATCTCCAGCGACGGCCATTTCTGGGTCACGGCCGAGGTCAACGGGCAGGAGCTCGACTTCCTGATCGATACCGGCGCGACCTTCACTGGCCTTGGAAAATCAGCCGCTGAAGAACTGGGCATTCAGCCCGACACCTCGCAAGCGCCGCTCGAACTCGAAACCGCCAACGGCGTGATCACTGCCACCATGGGTAAGGTCGACGCCTTGCGCTTTGGCAATATCGAAGTGCGCGGCCTGCCCGTGGCCGTGCCGCAGGATACCGCCGACGATACCCAGGTGATTGGCATGAACCTGCTCAGCCAACTCGCCAGCTGGCGGGTTGAAGGTGACAAGCTGATCCTCGTGCCGAAGCGCTGACTATAGCAACCTCATCTAACCCGTCGCCCCGTGCTCGACACGGGGCTTGGCTGTTCTTCCTGGCCGAGCGCTTGCCTCAGAAAGCCTAGCCCCGTGTCAAGCACGGGGTGACGATCTAGGGCCTTCATAAGGAATACGGCCCCAAACCTCTTCCTCTGGCAATGTCTACCGCCGATCGTAACCGACCGGAAACGATCAGCACGTTAGGTCAAGCCATGAAAGCCAAACTCAAGACAGTATTGCTTTACTCGTTTGGGCTCTCTTTGTGGACCGTACTCCTATGGAGCGCGGGCAAAGGCTTGCTGACGGGCGCGATCAATGGTCGTCACGGCGACATCCATCTGTCCGACGCACCTGTCCTCTTCACGGTGGTGATGATTGCTACTGTTGGGACATGGCTTGCGCTCACTTACGTCTTTGTAGACGCGTATCGCCGCAGGGGCATGGACAAGATTGATTTGCAGCGCCGGCTCAACAATCCGGGCTTCGAAGATCCAAGCAAACGCTCGAAACCTTAGGATCGCCTAGAACTTGTTGTCCCGTGGGAAGCCGTTGGGGGGTAGCCGCCCTGCCGCCCCGCGCGCAACCTTCCACAGCCGCATGTCGCTTTCGGTCCGGGTCCGCCCGCTGTCGCCGCCCATCTTCCACGAGAGGCCTTCCTCCAGCTTGAGCGTCGTCGCATCGGCCAGTCCGCCGTCGCGGTAGCGTTGCAGGGTGACGCCCTGGCCCTTGGCGAGGATCGGCAGTTCTTCCAGGCTGAAGATCACCAGCTTGCGGTTGTCGCCCACCACGGCAATGTGATCGTGCTCAGGCGGGATTTCGCGCACCACGGTCAGCTTGACGCCGGGCTTGGTAGTCATCACGCCCCGGCCCTTGCGCGTTTCGGCCAGCAGTTCGTCGGCCTCGGCCGCAAAGCCCCGGCCGGCATTGCTCGCCAGCAGCAATTGCGCCTTGGGCTTGTAAACCAGCAGCGCGACGATCTCTGCCCCGGCATCGATATCGATCATCGTGCGGACCGGTTCGCCGAAGCCGCGGGCGGAAGGCAGCTTGTCGCAGCCCAGCGTGTAGAACCGCCCGTTGTCGCAGGCGACCAGCAGCTTGTCGGTGGTCTGGGCGTGGAGCGCGAAGGCGGGGCCGTCGCCTTCCTTGAACTTGAATTCCTTGTCGAGCGCCTCGTGCCCACTTGCACCCCGGATCCAGCCCTTGGCCGAGAGGATCACCGTCACCGGCGCCTTCTCGATCATCGCGTCCATGCTGAATTCAACTGTCGGCGCAGCCTCGGCAATGGTGGTGCGGCGGCGGCCGAGCAGGGTGTCCTCGGCATAGTCCTTGCGCAGGTTGCCAAGGTCGCGCTTCAGCCGGGTGCGCTGGCGCGCCGGGCTTTCTAGAAGCTTTTCGAGCTCTTCCTTCTCGGCCAGCAGGTCATCCCGCTCGCGCCGCAGTTCCATTTCCTCCAGCTTGCGCAAGGATCGCAGCCGCATGTTGAGGATCGCTTCGGCCTGGCGGTCGGTCAGGCCGAATTCGGCCATCATCACGGGCTTTGGCTCATCCTCGGTGCGGATGATCTCGATCACCCGGTCAAGGTTGAGGTAGGCAATGATATAGCCGTCGAGCAGTTCCAGCCGGTCGGCGATCTTGGCGAGGCGGTGCTGGCTGCGGCGGACCAGAATGTCGATCTGGCTCTTGATCCATTCCTGCAGCACCAGTTTGAGACTGAGCACGCCGGGCGTGCGGCTGGCATCGAGGACGTTGAGATTGAGCCCGAACCGGGTCTCCAGATCGGTCAGCTTGAACAGTGATTCCTTGAGCAGTTCCGGATCGACATTGCGGCTCTTGGGCACGAAGACCAGCCGGATCTGCTCATCCGATTCATCGCGGACATCTTCCAGGATCGGCAGCTTCTTGTCGGCGATCAGCTGGGCCACCTGCTCGATCAGCTTGCCCTTGGGTAGCTGGTAGGGGATCTCGGAAATCACCAGCTGCCAGGCACCGCCGCCCAGCTTTTCGATGCCGGTTTCTTCCCAAGTGCCATCCGGATTTCGCCCGGTCGAAAAGCGTCCGCGCACGCGCAGCGCACCGCGCCCGGTTTCATAGGCGCGCGAGATAACCTCGCGGCTTTCGGCCACGATCCCGCCGGTGGCAAAATCCGGCCCGTGGAACAGCTCCATCAACTGGGCATGTTCCGCATGGGGATTGTCGATCAGCAGCAGGGCGGAATCGATGATCTCGGCCACGTTGTGGCTGGGGATGTTGGTCGCCATCCCCACGGCGATACCGCTGGAGCCATTGGCCAGCAGGTTCGGGAAGAGGCCGGGGAATATCTCTGGCTCTTCCTCTTCCCCGTTGTAGGTCGGGATGAAGTTGACCGTGCCTTCGTCCAGCCCGGCCATTAGCTGGATCGCAGTCTTGGTCAGCCGCGCTTCGGTGTAGCGATAGGCGGCAGCGTTATCGCCATCGATATTGCCGAAATTGCCCTGCCCATCGACCAGCGGGTAACGCAGCGAGAAGTCCTGCGCGAGGCGGACCATCGCATCGTAGACCGACTGGTCGCCATGCGGGTGGTATTTACCGATGACATCGCCAACCACACGGGCCGACTTCTTGTAGGCATCGTTGGGGTTGAGCTTCAATTGCCGCATCGCCCAGAGCAGCCGGCGGTGGACCGGCTTCAGCCCGTCCCGCAGATCAGGCAGCGAACGCGCGGTGATCGTCGAGAGGGCATAGACGAGGTAGCGCTCGGACAGCGCCGCATCGAACGGCGCGTCGACGATGGCGTCAAAAGGATCGGGTTCGGTGGTATCGGTGGTCATTGCGGCTCGGCCCTAGCAGGGCGGGAATCCTGCCGCCAAGGGTCAGCGGCGCTGCATGTTGCGGCTTTCCCCCGGAATCCGCACCTCCAGCCCATCGAGCGCCGCCGTCAGGGTGATCTGGCAGGCGAGCCGGCTGGTGCGGGTGACGCCAGCGGCGAGGTCTAGCATGTCTTCCTCGTCTTCGCTGGCGGGGGGAAGCTTGGCAAACCAGTCCTTGCCGACGATCACATGACAGGTCGAACAGGCCATCTGCCCTTCGCAGGTCCCCTCCAGCGGCATGTCGGCGTTTTGCGCCACTTCGAGCAGGCGGGCACCATCGGCGGCTTCGGCAACGATGCGATCGCCATTGGTGGTGATGAAGGTGACCTTGGGCATGCCTAAACTCCCTGCGCCGCAGCTGCTGCTTCGAGCGCGCGGCAGGCGGCCTCGACTTCTTCATGGGTGGTATACCGGCCAAAGCCGAGCCGGATCGAATTGCGCGCCTGGACAGGCTCGAGCCCGATCGCGGTCAGCACCCGGCTGGGCGCACCGGTGCCGCTGCCGCAGGCCGAGCCGGCGGAAAAGGCGATGTCGCGGCAATCGCTGAGTAGCCGCGGGAAGTTCAGTCCTTCGAGCCGCAGGTTGAGATTGCCCGGCCAGCGCGATGTTTCGCTGCCATTGATAGTCCAGCGCGAGAGGATCGAACGGGCCAGGCTGGCGAGCCCGGAGAGGTGCTGAAAGTCCGCCTCAATCCGTGTCTGCGCCAGCGCGGCAGCTGCCCCGA
>DKII01000054.1:6271-41300 GCA_002454125.1 Novosphingobium sp. UBA6722 | reverse complement strand
CAGCTGCCCCGAACCCGGCGCAGAGCGCCGGGCTGAGCGTACCCGAGCGCAGCCCGCTCTCCTGCCCGCCCCCGGCCATCAGCGGGCCGATCTTCACGCCGTCCCGCACCCACAGCGCGCCGACCCCCTTGGGGCCGTAAAGCTTATGCGCGGTGATCGCGATCAGGTCCGCGCCCTCTGGCGGGGCGAGCTTGCCCGCGCCCTGGACCGCATCGCACAGGAACAGCGCACCCGCGGCATGGGCCCGCTCGGCCAAGCGCTCGACCGGCTGGATCGTGCCGATCTCATTGTTGACCTGCATCACCGCGACCAGCCCGACGCCTTCCGGGAACGGCACCTCGGGATCGACCAGGCCGTCAGAACCGGCCGGCAGCTCGTGAACTTCTTCACCGCTGGCAATCGCAGCATTGACCACTGCCGAGTGCTCCAGCGCCGAATAGGCGATCGGCCCGCGCGGGACCGAGCGTAGCGCCTGGTTGAGCGCTTCGGTCGCGCCGCTGGTGAAGATCACCCGGCCGCCCTTGGGAAGCAGCCCTGCCACCTGCTCGCGCGCGTGCTCTACCGCCGCCGCCGCAGCGCGCCCCGCACGGTGCATCGAATGCGGATTGGCGAAGCCCATATTGTCCGGACCCGACAGCCACGGCAGCATCGCCTCCAGCGCTTCTGGGGCAAGCGGCGTCGTGGCCTGATGGTCAAGATAGATCGGTTTGCCGGTCATTGTTCGCAAAAGTTGCTTTTTGGAGGCCCGTTTCTATATAGCGCCTCTCTCCCGATCATAGCCCCATCTGGTTCGGCGCGCCGTTTTCTCCGGCGGCCACGGGTGGAGCCGCCAAGAAGCAGGTAACAGGCCCATGCCCTCAGTCATCTTCCCCGGCCCCGAAGGCCGCCTTGAAGGTCGCTTCCAGCCCGCCAGCCGTCCGCGCGCACCGGTCGCCATGATCCTGCACCCGCACCCGCAAGCCGGCGGGACGATGAACGATCGCATCACCATGGCGATGTACAAGACCTTCCAGGCGCGTGGTTTTGCCACCCTGCGCTTCAACTTCCGCGGCGTCGGCCGCAGCCAGGGCAGCTTTGACAACGGGATCGGCGAGCTGAGCGATGCCGCCGCCGCGCTCGATTGGGTCCAGTCGATCCACCCCGAAGCCAGCACGACCTGGATTGCGGGTTACAGCTTTGGCGCGCTGATCGGCATGCAGCTGCTGATGCGCCGCCCGGAAATCCGCGGCTTCATCTCAGTCGCCCCGCCGGCGAACATGTATGATTTCAGCTTTCTGGCCCCCTGCCCCGCCTCGGGCATCATCGTCCAGGGCGCGCAGGACACCGTGGTTACGCCGGGTGCCGTTCAAAAGCTGGTCGACAAGCTGCGCACGCAGAAGCACATCACGATCCACCATGACGAAGTACCGCGCGCCAACCACTTCTTCGAAAACGAGCTCGACGAGATGATGCGCGCGGTCGACAATTACCTCGACATGCGGCTTGCACCGGACTGTCCGATCCGCTGAGCGATCAGGCGGGCTTTTCGTCCGCCCGGGCCACCGGTGCCTCGCCGCTGTCGTAAGGCACGGTCCAGATCGCAACGTTGATCCCGGCGACCAGCGCCAGGATCACCAGCAATGCGGCCTTGCGCCGTTCACCGCGACGCCATTGCAGCACGGCACCGAAAAGCATCAGCAGGACGGCTAGCGTCAGCAGCGACAGGACAGTCGTGATCATTGCCTAGTCGTCGGCGATGCCAACCAGCGCGTCAAGCGGGTTGGGTTCCCCGGCCAGATCCAGCAGCGGCCCCAGTTCGGCCAGGCAATCTGTCGCCGACATGCGTCCAGCACGGGCCGACACGTAGCCCCCTGCCAGCATCGCCAGGAGCGGCAGAACCTGCGCGACCGTTTCGGCCGGTATTTCGCTTTGCGCGGCGGCATCGGCAATGACGTGCCGTGTCAAAGCCGGACCAAAGATCCGCGCCACGATTTGGTCGCCAGCACCGTTCGTTGCCGTATCATTCTGCAAGACTGCGCTGGCCAGCGCTCCGCCGCCCAGGCTCTCAAGCCAGGCCAACAGCCCGCTCAGCCCGGCAGCGAGGCTCTCCGCCTGCTCCACATCGCGCCGGAAACCGGCGCGGACCAGCGGCAACAGAGCCGTGCTCGCCGCCAGGACAACGGGCGGAGCCACATCGAGTTGCCGGGCGACGGCAACCAGGCCGCCGCTGCGACGCAGCACGTCTAGCAAGCCCGGGTCAGGCATTTGGAGTACTCATCGGCGTGTTCTACTTTTATCTGCCCGGATGCGACCCTTTAGGCGCGGCCACGATAAGCCGATTGCATCCGTGCTGCCAATTGTATCGCTGAGTTTCCCCATAGATTCCGCTCAGATTTGACAGGGGGTCAACGGGACCGCACGATAAGGCCATGGAAACCATGTCACTTTCGCGTCGCCAGACCCTCGGCCTGCTTGGCGCTTCCGCCACTGCTGCAATTCTGCCGGGCTGCGCCAATCGGCTGGCCGCGGCATCCAACCCCGCAAGCGCTGCAGACTTGCTCGAATCGCTGGCCTGGCAGCTGATCGAACAAAGCCCGGAAGGGGCCACTTCGCTCGGTATCGACACGGGCGCCCGCGCCGCGCTGCGCGGCAAGCTGGGCGATCGATCGGCCGCTGGGCAAAAGGCGACGGCCGAAGTCCTTCGACGCGGTCTGCGGCAGGTTGAGGGCATCAATGGCGAAGCGCTTGATCCGGCTACGCGGACCAGCCTGGCGGTTGTCCGCAGCGCCTTCCGCACTGCGCTAAAAGGCTTTGACCTGCCCTATGGTGACGTCGCCGTCGGCGGTTGGCGCAACACGCCCTATGTGGTCATCCAGAATGTCGGCGGCTACCTCGACATTCCGCGCTTCCTCGATAGCGACCATCCGGTGCGCAATGCCACCGACGCAGAGGCCTATCTCGCCCGCCTGGGTGCCTTCCCGGCGCTGCTGGAGGGCGAGCTTGACCGGATCCAATCGGCCCGCGGCATGGGTCTGGTCCCACCAGCATTCCTGCTCGACAAGGCGATCAGGCAGATGGAAACGCAGCTGGCCGGCTTGCGCGATGGCGGTGATCTGACCCGCTCGCTGGCGCGCCGCACCGCAACCATTCCCGGCGACTGGGAAGCGCGGGCCAAGGCCATGTCGACAGGGCCGGTCGCGGCAGCGCTGGAGCGCCAGCTTGCCGAACTGAAACTGCAGCGAACACTGGCGACCAGCGATGCCGGGCTCTGGGCCCGCCCACATGGCGATGAATGGTATGCCTGGGGCCTTTCGGCCAGCACGACAACCAGCCGTACGCCTGAAGAAGTGCATCAGATCGGCCAGGAGCAACTGGCCCTGCTGCATGGCCGGATGGACCCGATCCTGCGTTCGCTTGGCTACACCAATGGAACGGTCGGCGAACGGATGACCGCGCTGGGCAAGGACCCGCGCTTCACCTTTACCAACGATGACAAGGGCCGAGCCGAAATCATCGCGCTGATGCAATCCAAGGTCGATTACATGCGCGCCCAGGCCCCGCGCGCTTTCCGCAATCCGGTAAAGGGCAACCTTGAAATCCGCCGCTTGCCCCCGGCCGAAGAAGCCGGCGCGCCCGGTGCCTATGGCGGTGCCGGTTCGATTGACGGAACGATCCCCGGGAAGATCTGGATCAACCTGGGCACGACCGATCTGCACAGCCGTTACAGCCTGCCGACCCTGGCCTTCCACGAGGGGATCTTCGGCCATGTCTGGCAAGGGGAATATGCCAACCGCCTGCCGCTGATCCGCACCCTATTGGCGTTCAACGCCTATTCGGAAGGCTGGGCACTCTATGCCGAGACGCTGGGTGACGAACTGGGGGCCTATGATGGCGACCCGGTCGGCCAGCTTGGCTATCTGCAGTCAATCGCCTTCCGCGCCTGCCGTCTGGTGGTCGATACCGGGCTCCACGCCAAGCGCTGGACCCGTGAGCAGGCGATTGACTGGTTTGCCAATACCAACGGCTCAGGCCGGGCCGAAGTTTCCAGCGAAGTCGACCGTTATTGCTCCTGGCCTGGCCAGGCTTGCGGCTACAAGATCGGCCACAGCGAAATCCTGAACCAGCGCGAACGAGCCAAGACGGCATTGGGCGCAAAGTACGACCTGCGCGACTACAACAATGCCGTGGTCGGCGGCGGCAATGTCCCGCTCGATGTGCTGACGCAGAACGTCGACCGCTACATCGCCGCCAATCAGCCTTAGTTCTTGCCGAACAGCTTGCCGGCCATGCCAAGCACATCGTTGATCGGATTGCCGTCACCGTCCTGATCGAGGAAGCCGAAAACGCTTTTGGCCATCGGGTTATCCTGCAGCGCTTGCGCGTACTGACCGAGTGACCCCTCGCCGCCGATCTGTTCAACAATCTGGCCCAGCACACCGGCATCGAGTCCGGTCTTGGCGGCGGCACCGGCGATCGTGTCACCCGGTTCGGCATGGCTTTGGCCAAGTGCGGCAATGGCCTTTTCGGCCAGTTCGGGCGGCAGACCCAGCTTGCTGGCAAGGTTACCGACGTCGGCATGGCCGGCTTGCGAAAGAATGGTATCGAAAATGCCCATGATTGCGACTCCAGTGGGGGAGCGCGGATGATGCACCCAAACCCCTGAAGCGCAAATCTAAATCGGCATGATGTCGGGTTCGATCCAACCACGCCGCGCTGCCACAGAAAACAACCGCTCGCGGCTGTAGAACCGCAGCGGCCAATCGCGCTGGCCGGTCACTCCGGCAAGCAGGCCGTTGACCCGCGCCAGCAGATCGGCCGCTTCGCAACCGGCCAGGAAGTGCCTAACTCCGCGGATGTAGAGCTGGGTCAGGGTCTCGTGATAGCCCTGGGTATCATCGTTCACCCCGCCGACGCTTTCGTTGTAGCGGCGGATGATTGCCGGCAGGTCGCGTTCGGGCAGGATATCCGGCCGCTCGGTCAGCAACCACAGGCAGGCGGCCAGGTGCGCCTCATGCGTCCAGTCGGCACGCGGCAGGGTACAATCGAGCAGGCCAGCGCCGACCCGCCGCACTTCTGCGGCATCGGCGAACAGGCGTATCGAATATTCAGGCATCGGGAACTCCGGGTCTCTTCACGAGGCCCGGAGCTTCCGGGCCGATCAGGCGGCGGTGGGGGCCGCCTGGCGCACGCTTTCGTCAACGTAGTCAACAAATTGCGCGAAGTTGTCGATGAACTTGCGGACCAGTTCCTGCGCGGTCTTGTCGTATTCCGCAGCATCGGCCCAGGCACCGCGCGGATCGAGCAGCTTGCTGTCAACGCCCGGGACCGCGACCGGAACTTCGAAACCGAAGTTGGGGTCCTTCTTGAACTCGGCATCGTTCAGGCTGCCGTCGAGTGCGGCATTTAGCAACGCGCGAGTGGCCTTGATCGGCATGCGCTTGATGCCCGGATCGGTTGCCCGGCCACCGGACCAGCCGGTGTTGACCAACCAGCACTGCGCCCCGCCATCAGCGATCCGCTTCTTCAGCAGGTTGCCATAGACGCTCGGGTGACGCGGCATGAAGGCCGCGCCGAAGCAGGTGCTGAAGGTGGCCTGCGGCTCGGTCACGCCGATTTCCGTGCCGGCAACCTTGGCGGTGTAGCCCGACAGGAAGTGGTACATCGCCTGCTCAGGCGTCAACCGCGCGATCGGAGGAAGCACGCCAAAAGCATCGGCGGTGAGGAAGATGATGTTCGACGGCGGCGGGCCGAGGTTCTTCTCGCTGGTGTTGGGGATGAACTCGATCGGATAAGCGCCGCGGGTGTTCTCGGTCTTGCTCGAATCGGTGAAATCGAGCTCGCGCGTTTCCGGGTCCATCGCCACGTTTTCGAGGATCGTGCCGAACATCTTGGTGGTGGCGTAGATCTCCGGCTCACCTTCCGCGGAGAGGTCGATCATCTTGGCATAGCAGCCGCCTTCGAAGTTGAAGACCGCCGTGTCCGACCAGCCATGCTCGTCATCGCCGATCAGGGTGCGGCTGGCGTCGGCCGAGAGCGTGGTCTTGCCGGTGCCCGACAGGCCGAAGAAGATCGCGCTGGTGCCGTCGGCGCCGATGTTGGCCGAACAGTGCATCGGCATCACGCCCTGCGCCGGCAGGAGGAAGTTGAGCAGGCCGAACACGCCCTTCTTCATCTCGCCCGAGTACTCGGTATTGCCGATCAGGATCAGCTTCTCGCTGAAGTTGACTGCGATCACCGTATCGCTGCGGCAACCGTGCCGCTCAGGATTGGCCTTGAAGCTGGGCAGGTTGATGATCGTGTATTCCGGCACAAAGCTGGCCAGTTCATCTGCCGACGGCCGGACCAGCAGCGTGCGCACAAACAGGTTGTGCCACGCCATCTGCGTAATCACGCGCACGTTCACGCGGTATTCGGGCTGGCTGCCACCGAACAGGTCGGCCACGTAGAGCTCTTCCTGGCCCTGCACCGCGGCCAGGAAATCGGCCTTAAGGTTCGCCCAGTGCTCGGTCGTCATCGGCTGATTGATGGCGCCCCAGTTGATCGTGGTTTCGGTAACGGCATCGCGAACGACATACTTGTCCTTCACGCTGCGCCCTGTGAACTTGCCGGTATCGACCAGCAGCGCGCCATCCTTGGTCAGCTGCCCCTCGCCGCGCTTCAGCGCATGCTCCACCAGCGGCGCCGTGCCGAGGTTGGCGAAGATCGTGGCATCGGTGGCAATACCCTGGTTGGCGAGCGGGTAGGACAGCGCAGCGGTCAAGGTCGTCTCCGTGTTCAGGACGCAGTGCAAAGGCACTCCGCCGGGGGCTTCTGCATACGAATGCAGGGATTCGTCAGGGCGCATAGCGATGCGGGCCGCACCCGTCAAACCGGGTTGCGTCTCAACTGGTCCAATTCCCGGCGAAAATCGAATGCGGGGGCAATGGTGGCAGCAAGATTGTCACCAGCCGGTGAAGGCGGTAACCGGAAGGCCCCGCACCGGACGCCCGAACGGACCCCATGGACGCCACGCCCGCCAGCCCCCTGCAGACGATCGCGCTGGTCGATGATGACCGCAATATCCTGACCAGTGTGTCGATCGGGCTCCAGGCCGAGGGTTTTGCCACGCGCGTCTACTCCGATGGTGAGACCGCGCTGAAGGCCTTGCTGGACAACCCGCCCGATCTGGCGGTTTGCGACATCAAGATGCCGCGGATGGACGGGTTCGAACTGGTGCGCCAGCTTCGCGCCAAAAGCGCCCTCCCCGTGATCTTCCTGACCAGTAAGGACGAGGAGACCGACGAGGCGCTCGGCCTGTCGCTGGGTGCGGATGATTATATCACCAAGCCGTTCAGCCAGCGGCTGCTGGTCGCGCGCATCCGGGCGATCCTGCGCCGGACCGAGCTGGTCAAGGCCGAGGCGGCGCTGGCTGAAGGCGAAACCACGCCGGAAGCCCAGCCCAGCAGCGTGATCGTGCGGGGCGCGCTGGAAATGGACCCGGCCCGCCACCGCGTGACCTGGCGCGGCGAGCTGGTTTCCTTGACCGTGACCGAGTTCCTGATCCTTGAGGCGCTGGCCATGCGCCCCGGCGTGATCAAGAGCCGCAACCAGTTGATGGACGCGGCCTACAGCGAGGACGTGTTCGTCGACGACCGGACGATCGACAGCCACATCAAGCGCCTGCGCCGCAAGTTCCGGGTGGCCGATCCCGAATTCGCGGCGATCGATACGCTTTACGGCGCGGGGTATTCGTTCACCGATGGCTGAGCCGATCCGGCCTCGTCTCCCGCGTCGGCGCGACTGGACCCGCCGCGCCTCGCTGACGGCGCGAATCCTGGCGGTGAACATCATCGCGCTGGGGCTGATGGCCGGGAGCCTGTTCTACCTCGATTCCTACCGCAACCAGCTGTTTGCCGAACGCTATCAGCTGGCCCGGGCCGAGGCGCAGATCGCAGCGCAGGGCCTGGCTTCCGCGCCGCGCAGCCAACGAGCCGCGCTGATGGTGCAGATCGGCCGCGAACAGACGCTGCGGCTGCGGCTTTATGACGCGCAGGGACGCCTGCAGCTCGACAGCTTCCAGCTTGCCGCGCCAACCTATGCCCTGGTCGATCCTGCCACCGAGCCCTGGTACCAGCACGCTGCACGCTGGCTCGATGCCGGCATGAACTTCTTGATCGGCAATGCGGCCGGCTCTGCCTATGCCGACCCCGCAATCGACAGCAGTGCCGCCTGGCCTGAACTTGGCGAAGCGGCCCGCCGCAAGGCCACCGTGGTAGAGCGCCGCGCCGCGCCGGACGAAACCCCGGTGATCAATGCGGCGACGCCGGTCGGCAGCAATGGTGAGCTGCTGCTGACCACCCGCAACGCCCGCGATGTGACGCAGAGCGTACGCGATGCCCGCCAGACGCTGGCGATCGTGCTGGCGGTAACACTGATCATTTCGATCCAGCTCTCGCTGTTCCTCGCCCGCACGATCGTCCAGCCGCTGCGCGAGCTGGTGCGCGCGGCGATCCGGGTGCGGCTGGGGCGTGAGCGGCAGGTCGTGGTGCCGCGACTGCCGGAGCGCCGCGATGAGATCGGCCTGCTGGCCCGCGCGATTTCAGACATGTCCTCTGCGCTGCGTCACCGGATCGACGCCGGCGAGAGCTTCGCCGCGGACGTCGCGCACGAGATCAAGAACCCGCTCGCCTCGCTGCGTTCGGCGCTCGAATCGCTGAGCAAGGTCAAGGACGAGGCGCTGCGCCAGCAATTGACCGAAATCGCCGCGCATGACCTGCGCCGGATCGACCGCCTGATTACCGAAATCGCTGAGGCCGGGCGGATCGACGCCGAGCTTTCGCGCACCCGGTTCGAACCGGTCGATATGCTGGCCCTTGCTCGCTCGCTGGTCGCCGCCCGGGCGGAGCGCGGCACCCATGCCGGCTGCCGGATCGAGGTCAGCCCGCTTGGCGCCGGCCCCTGGGACGTTCCGGGGGACGTGGCCCGGCTTGAACGCGTGCTCGAAAACCTGCTCGACAACGCCGTGTCGTTCTCGCCATCGGGCGGCGTGGTTTCCGTTACGCTTGAGCGGCAGGGCGATCTGCTCGAACTGGCGGTCAGCGACGAAGGCCCCGGCATTCCGGACGAAGCGCGCGAGAAAGTCTTCGAACGGTTCCATTCCTTGCGGCCGCAAAGCGAGGACTTCGGCAGCCACTCCGGCCTCGGCCTCGCCATCGCCCGCACAATCGCCGAGGCACACGACGGCTCGCTAACCGCACAGGACCGCCCGGATGGCCAGCGCGGGGCCTGCCTGGTGCTCCACCTGCCGCTGCCCGAAGTGGCCGAGGAGGCGGAATGAGCCGGTTGATCCAGGCGACTTGTGTGGCAATCGGCGGACGCGGCGTGTTGATCCAGGGCCCGCCTGGCTCGGGAAAGTCGAGTCTGGCCTTGGCGCTGATCGATCGCGGGGCGATGCTGGTCGGCGACGACGGCCTCAATGTCGAGGCGCAAGGTGCGGTGCTGCGGGCTTTTCCGCCTCCGCGCATCGCCGGTCTGATCGAGGTCCGCAATGTGGGCCTCTTGACCCGCCCGGTCACCAGCTTTGTGCCGATCGCGCTGGCCCTCCGGCTCGATCCCACTGCGCCGCGCTTGCCCGAGGAGCCTGACGAACTTTCGATCGAGGGAATCAGCCTGCCGTGCCTGGCCTTGTGGCCAGATAGCCCGGTGCTGGCCCTGCGGGCCGAGGCGGCGCTGGAACGCTGGGGGCTTTCATTTGGCGCAGAGCAGTCCCACATTGGCCCGCGAACATGACTGCAATCGATTCCGCGCCGCCGCGGCAACGCGTGCTCCTTGTCACCGGATTGCTCGGTGCCGGCAAGACGACTGCGCTCAAGGTTCTCGAAGACCTGGGCTGGGAGACGATCGACAACTTTCCGATCCGCCTGCTCGATCGCCTGATCGACAGCCCCGATGCGCCGCGCAGCGAACTGCGCCCGCCGCTGGCGATCGGTTTCGATGCGCGGACTCGCGGCTTTGATCCCAACAAGGTCATCGAACGGGTGAAGAAGCTGGTCCAGCGGCCCGACCTGGAGCTGACCACGCTGTTCCTCGATTGCGGCGGGGCCGAACTGGAGCGGCGCTATAACGAGACCCGTCGCCGTCACCCGATGGCGCAGGATCTGCCGGTGACCACCGGGATCGTGTCAGAGCGCGAACTGCTCGAGCCGCTGCGGCGATGGGCCGATATGGTGGTTTCCACTACCGAGTTTACGAGCAACGACCTGCAGCAGGCGATCCGCGAACGCTTTGCCGACAGTGCCCCCACGCGCACTACCGTTACCGTCACCAGCTTTGGCTTTTCGCGAGGGATGCCGCCGATTGCCGACCTGGTTTTCGACATGCGGTTCCTCGACAACCCGCATTGGGATCCAGAACTGCGCCCGCTGACCGGACGCGACCCCGCGGTGGGCGAACACATCGCGCGCGATCCGGCCTGGGCAGACGCGTTCGGCCGGATGCGCGACCTCGTGCTGATGCTGCTTCCGCGCTACGCTGCCCAAGGCAAGGCCTATGTGAACATCGCCTTCGGCTGCACCGGCGGCCGGCACCGGTCGGTCTTCTCGGCCGAGCAACTGGCCCTTGCGCTGACTGAGGCCGGCTTCGCGCCCACGGTGATCCACCGCAACCTGGGTTCGCGCGCAGCCGACCTGGTTGAAGGAAAGCATTGACCGTGACTGCGTTCGGCGTCATGGCCCTGCGCCACTTTCCGGCGGGATTCGCCGGGCTGGCAGTTCGGAGCATCCCCCTCGCATGATCGGCCTGATCCTGGTTACCCACGGCAAGCTTGCCGAGGAATTTGTCCACGCCATGCAACATGTCGTCGGCCGCCAGGAAGCGGTGGCAACGGTCTGCATTGGCCCGAATGACGACATGGAAGCCCGCCGGCGCGAGATTGCCGATGCGGTCAAGTCGGTCGATGGCGGCAATGGCGTGATCATCCTGACCGACCTGTTCGGCGGCACGCCTTCAAACCTTGCCATCTCGCTGATGCAGGCCGGCAAGGTCGAGGTCATCGCCGGGATCAACCTGCCGATGCTGATCCGCCTCGCCAAGGCGCGGACCTGCATGACGCTGGCCAAGGCGACCGAGGCGGCGCGCGATGCCGGCCGCAACTACATCACGATCGCGTCGGAGTTTCTTGGCCAGGACGCATAAGCGGCCGGCTTTGGGGTGGGGAAACAGGCAAATGGCTGAGGCGCGCGAAACCGTCGAAATCGTCAACAACCGCGGCCTGCATGCGCGGGCCAGCGCCAAGTTCGTCAATGCCGTGGCGCAGCTGTGTAACGGACTGACCGTCCGGGTTGAGAAGGACGGCAACGAAGCCGCCGGTGGCTCGATCCTCGGCCTGATGATGCTTGGCGCGGCCAAGGGCGACAGCGTGGACATCATCGTAAGCGGCGAAGGCTGCGAACCGGCGCTGCTCAAGCTGGTTGGCCTGGTCAAGGACGGGTTCGGCGAGGACTGATCATGTCCCGCCGCCAGATCACCGGCTTTTCCAACCCCACGGTCAAGGCGCTGCGGGCGCTCAGGGACAAGAAGCACCGCAAGGCGGCGGGCCAGTTCCTGGCCGAAGGGCTGCGGCTACTGACCGACGCGCGCGAAAACGGCCACCTGCCCGAAGTGCTGGTGATGGCCGAGGGACGCGATCCGCATCCGCTGCTGGCCGCGCTTGAGGCCGATGTGCTGGCCGCTGGCGGCGAAGTTATCGAGACCACCGCGGACATCCTCAGCAAGATCACCGGCAAGGACAACCCGCAGGCCGTTTGCGGGGTTTTTGGCGAGTTTGACACGAGCCTGGCCGCACTGGACCGGACCCAGGCGAAAATCTGGCTGGTCGCCCAGGCGCTGCGCGATCCGGGCAATCTTGGCACCATGCTCCGCACCGGCGATGCGGTGGGTGCAGGCGGATTGATCCTGATCGACGATTGCGCCGATCCCTTCTCTGCCGAGGCCGTGCGGGCCAGCATGGGTGCGATCTTTACCCAACAGGTTGCGCAGGCGCGGTGGGAGGACTTTCTGCCCTGGCTGCGCGGCGGTGCCGGGCAGCTTGTCGCCGCATCCTTGCGCGACGCCGTCCCCTATCGCGGCGCACCCTATACCGCGCCGTGCTTCATCCTGGTCGGCAACGAGAGCCGCGGCCTGCCCGAGGATTATGAACTGGCCTGCGACCTGCGCGTAACCATGCCGATGAAGGGCCGCGCCGACAGCTTGAACGCCGCCGTTGCCGGCGCAGTGCTCGCCTATGAAGTGCTGGACGCGCTGGGCGGCTGACCGTTCAGCTGGCGATCAGGCGGGTTGGGCGATAGGATAAAGCATGATCCGCCAAGCTCTTCTCGCCGCCCTGCCCCTGCTCGCCGCTTGCGCCGCGCCGCAGACTGCTACCGAGCCCAAGCCGGCAAGCGGGCCTGATCGCCCGCTGACCACCTGGACATTCGTTTCGATCGACGGCCAAAAACTGGTGTCCAGCAGGGCCGAATTGCGGATTTTCGAGAAGCGCATTGCCGCAACCGTTGGTTGCAACGGCCTGGGCGGCGATCTTCAGCTGACCAACGGGCAGATGAAGGTCGGTCCGATCATTTCGACCCAGATGTACTGCGAAGGCCTGATGGAGCAGGAGCGCGCGGTCGCTGAACTGCTTGGCGCATCGCCAGCCTTCTTCGTCGAGAATGGCCGGATGGGCATTCGTTCGGCCAAGCATGTGGCCGAACTCGTCCGGAAGAGCGATTAGTCCGCTTCCTCGGCGATGGCCGGAGCCTCGCTCCCGCTATAGCGGGGCGCCGCCTCGATCAGGGGCACCTCCTCGATCTCGCGCTTGCCGATCTCGATGCCCTTGTCGCGCAGCCGCTTGCCGGACGAGACGACGTTGCGTTCAAAGCTCGAGACGAACTTGTTGTAGTTGTTGACCGCGCTTTCGAGGCCGCCGCCAACCCGCTTGAGATGTTCCGCAGCCACCGCGATCCGGTCGTACAGCTCGGCCCCGGCCTTGCCGATTTCGACCGCCTCGCGCGCCAGCTGGTCCTGCTTCCAGACCATGGCAACGGTCCGGGCAATCGCAACCAGGTTGGTAGGAGTGGCGAGTAGAACCTTATTGTGGAACGCAAAATCCCACAGTTCGGGATCGTGCTCGAGCGCGGCGGCGACGAAGTGTTCGCCGGGAACGAACATCACCACATAGTCCGGCGCATCGTCGAACTGGCTCTGGTAAGCCTTGGCCCCCAGCGTCGCGACATGGTTCCGCATCGACCGGGCGTGGAGATCGAGATGGCGTTTGCGCTCGGCATCGTCATTGGCCTCGAACGCCGCCTGATAGGCGTTGAGCGAGACCTTGGCGTCGATCACCAGCTTCTTCTGCCCCGGCACGTGGACAATCGCATCGGGCCGCAGGCGACCGTCTTCGGTGTCGAGCGAGTGCTCCAGCTCGAAATCGGTGTGCTCCGACAGGCCGCACTGCTCGAGCACGTTCTGCAACGCCCGCTCGCCCCAGCGGCCGCGGGCTTTAGGGGCGTTGGTGAGTGAGTTGCCCAGCCGGGCGGCCTCGGCGCGGACCTGCTCCTGTCCTTCGCGCAGCGACTGGATCAGGCCAGTAAGCTGGCCAAAGGCATCAACCCGCTGCTTTTCCAGCGACTGGACCTGCACTTCATAGCTCTTGAGCCGTTCATCGACCGGCGCCAGCAGCGCCTTCAGCCGTTCCGCGCTCTTCTCTTCGGACTGGGTCAGCCGTTCCTGCGCGCGGTTGAGCAAGACCTCCTGCGCCTGGGCAAGGATCTTCGCGCCAGCATTCTCGAATTCCTTCTTGAGCGATTCCTGCGCGGCGATCAGGCCGGCCTTCTGCTCCTCGAAGTTGGCGGCATTCGCCTTGAGCGTCGCATTCTCAATCGAAGCGTCGCTCAATTCCTTCACGGCCTGGCGGAAACGCGCGTCGAGGTCCTTGGCCCCGGCCTCCTGCTCGGCCAGCCGCTCGCGCAGATCAGCAACCGGGCGCGAGCCGAAAAACCAGCCGAGGGCGGTGCCTGCGGCAAGGCCGAAAACGAGAATGAGAATGAGGGTCAGCGTAGAGTCCATGCGCCCACGCTAACCGGAACGGAGCGAGAACGCCAGTCCTATCAGGCGACCTTGCGCAGCTTATCCAGCTTCTTCAGCGCCATCTGCCGCTTCAGCCGACTGAGGTGGTCGATGAACAGGATGCCTTCGAGGTGATCCATCTCATGCTGCAGGCAGGTTGCCAGCAGACCGTCCATCTCTTCTTCGTGAGTCTTGCCGTCCAGGTCCTGCCAGCGGGCGCGAATTCGGGCCGGACGCTCAACGTCGGCATAGATTTCGGGGACCGAGAGGCAGCCTTCGGAATAGACCGAGAGGTCTTCGGATGGATCGAGGATCTCGGGATTGATGAACACCCGCGGCTCCTTCTTGAGCGGCTGGTGCGTATGCGAATGGCCGCCGTGGGCGGTGCAGACTTCCGGCTCGGCGTCGGGATCTTCCGGCTGAAGATCGATCACCAGCACGCGCAGCGGCACGCCGACCTGGATCGCCGCCAGGCCAATGCCGGGGGCGTCGTACATGGTCTCGAACATGTCGGCGACGAGCGTCTTGAGCTCATCGTCAAACTTGGTGACGGGTTCGGAGATCACCTTCAGTCGGGGATCGGGAACTTCGATGATTTCGCGGATAGCCATAGCGGGCAAATAGGCGGCAAAGCGCCAAATCGCAAGGCGGCTGCGCCGATCAGTCTGATCGGCTAGCCCATCGGCCGCCGCGCCCGCAGCGCCTGGGCCAGGGTTCCCTCATCCAGATAGTCCAGTTCGCCGCCAACGGGCAGGCCGTGGGCGAGCTGGGTAATCCGCACAGGGAAGCCCTCCAGCCGCTCGGCGATATAATGCGCAGTCGTCTGGCCTTCGAGGGTGGCGTTCATGGCGAGCACGACCTCGTCAATCCCGCCCGCGGAAACGCGCTGGATCAGGGCGGCGATGGTCAGATCCTCCGGCCGCACCCCTTCGAGCGCCGAGAGCCGCCCGCCCAGCACATGATAGCGCCCGGTGAACAGCCGCGCCCGGTCCAGCGCCCAGAGGTCCGCAACGTCTTCCACCACGCAGAGCGCGCGCTGGTCGCGGCGCGGATCGGTGCAGATGCTGCAAGGATTGGTCGTATCAACATTGCCGCAGGTTTCGCATTCGACCAGCCGTTCCGACACGCCTTCAAGCGCGCTGAGGAGCTGCACCAATGCGGTTTCGCGCCGCTTGATCAGCCACAGCACGGCGCGCCTAGCCGAGCGCGGCCCCAGCCCCGGCAGGCGCGACAGGGCCTGAGTCAGTGTCTCGATCTCTTGCGATGCCATTCTTCTCCCATACCGCTCAGGCTGAGCTTGTCGAAGCCCCGTCCTTTTCTTTTCCGCCGCCGAAAGTAAGGACAGTCCTTCGACAAGCTCAGGACGAGCGGGAGTAGGTTGTGCGCATCATCTTCATGGGTACCCCGGACTTTGCCGTACCGGCGCTGGAAGCGCTGGTCGCGGCGGGCCATGAGGTGGTGGCCGCCTATACCCAGCCGCCCCGCCCCGGCGGCCGGCGTGGCAAGGAGCTGACCCCGACTCCGGTCCACCGCAAGGCCGAGGAACTGAGGATTGCAGTGCGCCATCCAGCCTCGCTCAAGGGCGCGGAGGAACAGGCGGCCTTTGCCGCGCTCGATGCCGACATTGCCGTGGTTGCGGCCTATGGCCTGATCCTGCCGCAGGCCGTGCTCGACGCACCAAAGCATGGCTGCCTCAATCTCCACGGCTCGATCCTGCCGCGCTGGCGCGGGGCGGCACCGATCCAGCGCGCGATCCTGGCCGGCGATGCCGAGACCGGGGTGGACATTATGCGGATGGAGGCCGGGCTCGATACCGGGCCGGTGCTGCTGGAAGGGCGTACACCAATCGACCGAAAGACTGCCGGGGAGCTGACCGAGGAGCTGGCACAGATCGGTGCGCGGCTGATCGTGGAGGTGCTGGCTGACCTTTCCGCCTATCCGGAACAGCCCCAGCCGGACGATGGCGTGACCTATGCCAAGAAGATCGACAAGGCCGAGACCCGGCTCGACTTTTCCCAGGACGCTGCGCAGGTCGAACGCCAGATCCTTGCCTTTGCTCCGGCCCCGGGCGCATGGTTCGAATACCAGGGCGAACGTTGCAAGGTGTTCGCGGCCGATATCACTGATGGGAGCGGGGCACCTGGCGAGGTGCTGGATGATCAGCTGACCATCGCTTGCGCCACAGGCGCAATCCGCCCGACCTTGGTCCAACGCGCGGGTCGGCCAGTGATGGCGACGGCCGACCTGTTGCGCGGCTGGGCAATTGCCGCAGGGACCACGCTAGCTTGACCCGCTTCGCCTTCACCCTCGAGTTTGATGGCACACCGTTCTTCGGCTTGCAGCGTCAGGCCCATGGGCCTTCGGTCCAGCAGGCGGTGGAAGAGGCTGTGCACGCAACGACGGGCGAGACCGTAACCCTGCATGCTGCCGGCCGAACTGACGCAGGCGTTCACGCGCTTGGAATGCGCGCTCATGTCGAGGTGGCGAAGGACATTGATGCCTTCCGGCTGATGGAAGCGGTCAATCACCACCTTCGCCCCGCCCCGATCGCCGTCCTGGCCTGCGAGGCCGTGCCCGACGACTGGCATGCCCGCTTTTCCTGTATTGGCCGCGAGTACCTTTACCGGATCGCCAACCGCCGCGCGCCCTTGACGCTTGACCGCAACCGCGCCTGGCAAGTCGCCCAGCCGCTTGATGCCAAGGCGATGCACCGCGCGGCGCAGGCGCTGGTCGGGCAGCATGACTTTACCACCTTCCGCTCGGTCCACTGCCAGGCACAGAGCCCGGAGAAGACGCTCGATCTGCTGACGGTCGAGCGGGTCGGCGAGGAAGTCCACATCCGTGCCGCCGCGCGCTCTTTCCTGCACCACCAGGTCCGCTCAATGGTCGGCTGCCTCGCCCTGGTCGGCATGGGTCGGTGGCGCGAGGAGCAGGTTGGCGAGGCACTGGCCGCCCGCGACCGTTCGGCGCTGGGGCTGAATGCACCCAGCGAAGGCCTCTATTTCGTCCGCGCGCTTTACCCGGGCGAATGAACGACTAGGTTGCGATCCGAAACCAAGGATTCGGGAGACAACCAATGGCCTTCACCGGCAAGCAACTCACCACCCAGCTCGATGCCGATGGCACGCTGACCGTCCAGCTCAATGACCAGACCTGGGACGATCCCAAGCCCGGCCAGGTGCTGATCCAGGTTGAGGCGACGCCGATCAACCCGTCTGACCTGGGTCTGCTGTTTGCCAGCGCCGATACTGACAACGCGGTCTATTCGCCCGGCAAGGTCGTGGCGAAGATGCCCGAAAACGCGACCCGCGCGATGAAGGCGCGGCACGGTATGGCCATGCCCGCGGGCAACGAGGCCGCCGGGATCGTCGTCGCCGCCGGCGAAGGCTGCGAGCATCTGATGGGCAAGCGGATCGCCTGCGTCCCCGGCACGGCCTATGGCTCTTATGCCTATGCCGATCCCAATATGGGCTTTGAAGTGGCAGATGGCGTGACCGCCGAACAGGCCGCCAGTTCGTTCGTCAATCCGATGACCGCACTGGGCTTTGTCGAAACGATGAAGCTCGAAGGCTACACCGGCATCGTCCACGCCGCCGCGGCATCGAACCTGGGGCAGATGCTGCTCAAGATCTGCCTTGAAGACGGTATCCCGCTGGTAAACGTGGTCCGCTCGGACGCGCAGGTGAAGCTTCTCAAGGACCTTGGCGCCACCCACGTCCTCAACATGACCGACGCCGATTACATGCCGAAGCTGATCGACGCGATTGCTGAGACCAAGGCGATGATCGGCTTCGATCCGATCGGTGGCGGCACCGTTGCGAGCCAGTTCCTCACGGCCATGGAAGCCGCCGCCAGCCGCGGCGCTGCCTTCAGCCGCTATGGCTCGAACGCGGCCAAGAAGGTCTGCATCTATGGCGCGCTGGACCTCGGTCCGACGATCCTCAACCGCGCCTTTGGCCTGACCTGGGACCTGTCGGGCTGGCTGCTGACGCCGTTCATGATGAAGGCCGGGCCAGAGATTGTCGGGCGGATGCGGGCACGGGTGATGAAGGACCTGACCACCACCTTCGCCAGCCACTATGCCAAGAAGGGCACCCTTGAGGACATGCTGACCAAGGATGCCGTGACCATGTACAATGCCCGCCGCACGGGCGAGAAGTACCTGGTTACGCCGCACGGCTGATGTACTCACATCTCTTCCCCCTTGATGGGGGAAGGATACAAAGACTTGGTCGCGCAGCGGCGTAGTCGAAGTTGGATGGGGGTGATGGAACCTTTGGTCACAGCACCTCTTGGATAGCGCACCCCCACCCAACCTGCGCTAGGCGGCAGAGCCGCCGAGCTGCGGTATCCCTCCCCCATCGAGGGGGAGGAGAGAGCTTTCGTCCGATACTGAAGTCGTTCGCCGAACCGCTGATTGACAGCGCTGGCCCCGGGCGGGAACCTGGGGCCAGACTGGGGGAGATTCCACTGATGAAGACCGTTGCCCGCACCGCCTCGCGCCTGGCCCTGGCGTTGAGCCTTGCCGCCCTGCCTGCCGCCGTATCGGCCCAGGACGCCAAGGATGCGCCCAAGTGGGATGTCTCCGCCCCGCCGGGGATGAAGGTCCGCGAAGTGCCAATCTCGGTCGAGGAAGGCACCTGGATGAACCTCGATGTCAGCCCGGATGGGCAGACCGTGGCCTTCGACCTGCTGGGTGACATCTACACCATGCCGATCAGCGGCGGCACGCCGACCCGGATCTCGGAAGGCCTGCCTTACGAGACCCAGCCGCGCTTCTCGCCCGATGGCAAGCGGATCGCCTTCACCTCCGACCGCGGCGGCGGCGACAACATCTGGATCATGAACCGCGACGGCAGCGACAAGCGCCAGCTGACCAACGAAAGCTTCCGCCTGCTCAACCAGCCGAGCTGGAGCCCGGACGGCCAGTACATCGTTGCCAAGAAGCATTTCACCACCGGGCGCTCGCTCGGCACGGGTGAGGTCTGGATGTACCATGTATCCGGTGGCGACGGTGTGCTGCTGGTCAAGCGGCCCAGCGAGCAGCACCAGAAGGAACTTGGCGAGCCGATCTTCGCGCCCGATGGCAAGCACATCTACTACACCCGCAACACCACGCCGGGCCCGATCTTCGAATACGCGCAGGACAGCAACAACCAGCTCTTCGCGATCGAACGCTATGACCTTGAGACCGGCAAGATCGACAGCATGATTGGCGGCGAAGGCGGTGCGGTGCGGCCGACACCCTCGCCCGACGGTAAGAAGATCGCCTATGTCCGGCGCGAGGCGACCCAGCCGCGGCTCTATGTCCGCGATCTGGCAACCGGTGAGGACCGCAAGGTCTATGACGCGCTCGACATGGACGTGCAGGAAACCTGGGCCGTCACCGGGGTCTATCCCAACATGGCCTGGACGCCGGATTCGGCCAGCCTGGTGGTCTGGGCCGGCGGCAAGCTCAACCGGGTCGACCTGGCCACGGGCAAGAGCGCGGTGATCCCCTTCAAGATCAACGACACCCGCGGCGTGATCGATCCGCCGCGTCCAGCGGTGGCTGTCGCCCCGGACACCTTCGAAACCAAGATGCCGCGCGGGGCCAATGTCTCGCCCGATGGCAAGTCGGTGGTGTTCGAGACACTGGGCAAGCTCTGGATCAAGCCGATGGCGGGGGGCGAACCGCGCCGACTGACCACCGATGATGCCGCTATGGAGGCCTACCCATCGTGGTCGGCAGACGGCAAGAAGCTGGCCTACGTCCGTTGGACCGACGCGGGCCTGGGTGAAGTGCGCACGATTGCGGCCAGTGGCGGCAAGTCCACCGCGATTACCCCCGCCGGCCACTATGCCCGCCCGCGCTTTTCGCCCGATGGCAAGACCGTGGTCTTCGAGAAGGATCGCGGCGGCTACCTCTCCAGCCCGCGCGCCTCGGCCGAACCCGGCGTCTACCGCGTAGCGGCAACCGGCGGCGCAATGACCCAGATCACTGGCAATGGCGGCAACCCGCAATTCGGCGCCAGCAATGACCGCGTCTTCGTGATGGAAGGCGATGCCAAGGAGAGCCGCCTGGTCAGCCTGGATCTCAACGGCGAGGCCCGCCGGGTCCATGCCAAGGGCGAGCTGGTCAATGATTACCGCGTTTCACCCGATGGCAAGTTCCTGGCCTTCCGCCAGAACTACCAGGCCTTTGTCACCCCGCTGGTGCCGGGCACGCAGGAAGTGTCGCTTTCGCCCAAGGGCGGCGCGCTGCCGGTGGTCAAGGTCAGCGGCGACGGGGCCGACTGGATCCACTGGAGCGAAGGCGGTGCCCGGGTGAACTGGTCGCTCGGGCCGACAGTGTTCGGGGCGGCGACCTCGGCGCTGTTCGCCGATGCTCCGCTCGCCAAGGGCGCCAAACCGGCCAAGTTCGAACCGCCCAAGAGCGGCGTCTCGCTCTCGATGAAGGTCACGGTCGACAAGCCCAAGGGCCGCGTCGCGATCGTCGGCGCGCGCGTCGTGACGATGAAGGGCGCAGATGGCGGCGCGATCGACAATGCGGTGATCCTGATCGAAGGCGATCGGATCGCGGCAGTCGGTCCGGCGGCAGCGGTGACGATCCCGGCCGGCACCCCCACCCTTGACGCCACCGGCAAGACCATCATCCCCGGTCTGATCGATGCCCACGCGCACGGGCCTTACGGGATCGACGAGATCACACCCCAGGCCAACTGGGCCGAGATGATCAACCTGGCGCTGGGCGTAACTACCCGGCACGATCCGTCGAGCAGCGCTCGCACGGTCTTCCCGGCGCTGGAGATGACCCGCGCCGGCAAGATCATCGGCCCGCGCAGCTTCTCGACCGCCGAGATCGTCTATGGCGCGCGGGCGGCGGGCGTCTATGCGCAGATCGACAGCTATGACGACGCGCTGGCCCATGTTCGCCGGCTGAAGGCCCAGGGCGCGCACAGCCTCAAGAACTATAACCAGCCGCGGCGCGACCAGCGCCAGCAGGTGACCGCCGCAGCGCTGGCCGAAGGGATGCGCTCGGTGGCCGAGGGTGGTTCGCTCTACGGCTTCGACATGACGCTGATCGCCGATGGCAACACCACGATCGAACACAACCTGCCGCTCGGCGTGTTCTATGAAGACGTGCTGCAGTTCTTCAGCCAGTCGAAGACCGGCTACACCCCGACCCTGGTGGTGACCTATGGCGGCCCGGCAGCGGACCCGTACTGGCGCTCGCACACCGATGTGTGGAAGCACCCGCTGCTGCAGAAGCACGAGCCGGCTGCGATCCTTGCCGCCAACAACGCGCGCCGGACCATCGCAGCCGATGGCGACTACAAGGACGATGACAGCGCCCGCGAAGCCGCCAAGCTGGCGCGGCGCGGCGTGCCGGTGGCAATCGGGGCACACGGGCAAGAACCGGGCATCGCCGCGCACTGGGAACTGTGGTCCTTCGCCCGCGGCGGGATGAGCCCGATCGAAGCCTTGCGCGCGGGCACGATCGAGGCCGCGCGCAGCCTGGGCTATGATGCCGATGTCGGTAGCCTGGAACCGGGCAAGCTGGCTGACCTCGTCGTGCTCGATGCCGACCCGACCCAGGACATCCGCAACTCCGACAAGATCAGCAAGGTCATGATCGGCGGCCGCCTGCTCGATGCTGCAACGCTCAACGAAGAGCTGACCGGCACCCGCAAACGCCCGGCCTATTGGTGGGAAGGCAAGGACGGCGCCCAGGGCTATACCGGCCCGGCGGGCGGCGGCAGCACGGCCCACGCCGATCAGGATGACGGTTGATTTGATGGCCTCCCCCTCGCGGGGAGGCAATCAAGGTTTCAGCTTGCGGAACCACTCGAGCGTGGCCGCTGGTCCGCGGCTTTCGGCGTTGCGCCAGGAGAGCGCGTCCTTCGACTTGTTACGCTGCTTGCCGTCGGGCCCGACGACGAACATCGCCGGGGCGCCCTTCAGTTCCTTGACCTTGAACCGCGCCAGCAGATCGATATTGCGGCCCTTGCCTGTCTGGGGAACGCCCACGTCGATGAAGGTGACCGAATAGCCCTTCCCGAACTCGACCTTGAAGGCATCGGATGTAAGCACCTGGGCCAGCGCCACGCTATCGTGGCACCAGTCGGCCCCGAACACGAGCACGGCCGAACGCCCGCTCTGCGCGGCATCGGCCAGCGCCGCGTCCATCGCCGCACGGGCATCGGCCCTCTGGTCATAAAACGGTTTCGCCGCAGCAGCCGCAGCAGCAGGCTTTTCCGGCAGGTTAGCCTTGCACTCCTCCGGCGCTGGTGCAGCTTGCACCAGCAGCAGCGGAGCGAGGCAGAGCAGGCTCACGCCCCTGCTCTCACGCCTTGCCGACCACGCTTTCCGGCAGGTCGGTGCCGAATACGCGCTGGTAGTATTCAGCCACCAGCATCCGCTCGGTCTCGTCGCACTTGTTGAGGAACGAGAGGCGGAAGGCAAAGCCCGGATCCTTGAAGATCGCGGTGTTCTGCGCCCAGGTGATCACGGTGCGCGGGCTCATGACGGTGGAGATATCGCCGCCGATGAAGCCCTGGCGGGTCAGGTCCGCCACCTTGACCATCTTGTCGACAGTATCGTCCGGCACGCCAGCGACCTTCTTCAGCACGATTTCGCTCTCCACCGCAGCGGGGAGATAGTTCAGGCCGACGACGATGTTCCAGCGGTCCATCTGACCCTGGTTGATCGCCTGGGTGCCATGATAGAGGCCCGAGGTATCGCCAAGGCCGACGGTGTTGGCCGTGGCGAACAGGCGGAAGTTCTTGTTCGGGCGGATCACCCGGTTCTGGTCAAGCAGGGTCAGCTTGCCTTCGGTTTCCAGCACGCGCTGGATCACGAACATCACGTCGGGGCGGCCGGCATCGTATTCGTCAAACACCAGCGCGACCGGGTGCTGCAGCGCCCAAGGTAGCAGGCCTTCGCGGAACTCGGTGACCTGCAGGCCATCGCGCAGGACGATGGCGTCGCGGCCGATCAGGTCGATACGGCTGATATGGGCATCGAGGTTGATGCGAATGCACGGCCACTTGAGGCGCGCCGCAACCTGCTCGATGTGAGTTGACTTGCCGGTGCCGTGATAGCCCTGGACCATCACACGGCGGTTGAAGGCAAAGCCTGCCAGGATCGCCAGCGTGGTGTCCGGATCGAATACATAGGTCGGATCGACATCGGGCACGCGTTCATCCGCGACCGAGAAGGCCGGGACCTTCATGTCGATATCGATCCCGAAAGTCTCGCGCACGTCGAGTTCAAGATCGGGCGCGGGCAGGATCGTGTTGCCGCTGGTGTCGAGCTGGATGTTGGGAATATCGGTCATGACGAGGCATCGCCTATACGCGCGCGCGCAGCGCTGCAATAAGGAATGCGTTGCAATAAGCGACTCAATGCCCAGGAGCGTTCGTCCGATGAAAGTCTATGGTTTTCCGATCTCGCCGTTTGTCCGCAAGGTTCACCTGGTCGCCGCCGAAAAGGGCATCGCGGTTGAACTGGCGCTAAGCAACCCGGCGGACCCGGCGGCAGAGTTCCTGGCAGCCAGCCCGTTCCGCAAGATTCCGGCGCTGATCGATGGCGATTTCACGCTGTGCGATTCGACCGCAATCGCCACCTATTTCGAGGCGCTGCAGCCCGAACCGTCGATCACGCCAGGCGATGCGAAGGCCCGGGCCAAGGCGATCTGGTTTGAGGAATTTGCCGATACGATCCTGATCGCGGCGGGCGGCAAGATCATGTTCAACCGCTTCGTCAGCCCCAAACTGATGGGCAAGCCTGGTGACGAGGCCATGGCCCAGCAGGGCGAGAAGGAACTGGAGCCGATCCTGGCCTATCTCGAAAGCCAGTGCGGCGATGGCTGGCTGGCCGGGGATAACTTCTCGATCGGCGACATTGCCGTTGCGGCCACGCTGCGTTCGCTCGGCTATGTCGGGCTTGAGCCAAATGCGGCAACACACCCGCGCACCGCCGCCTGGTATGAACGCGTCAAGGCGCGGCCGAGCTGGGGACCGGTCGCCGCGCTGGAAGACAAGATCGTGAGCCGCGCGCTGGGCGGCTAGGCGGTGGCGGCCTATACCTTCTTCACCAATCCCCGTTCGCGCGGGCTGATCGCCAGCTGGGCGCTGCACGAAGTCGGGGCAGACTTTGCAGTGGTCCCGGTTGGCTGGGGGGAGAAGCCCCCCGCCCTGCTCGCCGCCAACCCGCTCGGCAAGGTCCCGACCCTGGTTCACCACGCGCCCGAAGGCGACCGCGTGGTGACCGAGGCGGCGGCGATCTGTTCCTACCTGGCCGAGGAGCACCCAGAGGCCGGCCTGCTGCCCATGCCCGCCGAACGCGGCCACTATCACCGCTGGCTGTTCTTCGCCGCCGGGCCGCTCGAGCAGGCGCTGATGGCGAAAATGCTCGGCTGGGAACTGCAGGCGGAGCGCGAGGGCACGGCCGGGTTCGGCAGCTTCGATCGGACCGTCGCGGCGCTGGACGTCCATCTTTCGCAGCATGACTTTGCCTGCGGTCACCGCTTCACCATGGCCGACGTCTACCTCACCAGCCAGTTCGACTGGGGCCTGAATCTCAAGCTGCTGCCCCGGCATGATGCCTTCCTGGCCTATACCGAGCGGTGCCACGCCCGTCCGGCCTACCAGGCGGCGCTAGCGGCGGACCGCGAGCTTTACCGCCAGACCAAGAACCAAGGCTGAAACCCCATTTCTTGAACGCAGAGGCAGCGCCGTTCATCGATTCAGTCTTGCGACATACCAACCGGTCGGTATGCTCGTATCATGATCCCGAATCGCCCCTTCCGGCCCGCCCCGCGATCCGCACGCGACAAGCTGCTCGAAGCGGGCGTGCGGCTGGTACGCGAGCAAGGCTTTGCCGCCACGTCGGTTGACGATCTGTGCCGTGCGGCCGGGGTCACGAAGGGCGCGTTTTTCCACCACTTCGCCTCAAAGGAGGCGCTCGGCGTGGCGCTGGCGGCCTATTGGTCGAGCAGTACCGGGGGCTTTTTCGCGGAGGCGCCCTATCACCATCACGCCCGCCCGATCGACCGCGTGCTCGGCTATATCGACCTGCGCCTGGCGCTTATCACCGGGCCGCCGGAAACCTTCAGCTGCGTGGCGGGCACCATGCTGCAGGAAAGCTTCCGCACCAGCGACGCAATCCGTGCGGCCTGCGAAGCGAGCATCATGGGCAACGCCGCCGCGCTGGAGGATGACATCGCGGCCGCCATGGCCGAAGCCGGCGTCACCGGGACGACTGCCGCCAGCCTTTCGCGCCATGTCCAGACCGTGATCCAGGGCGCCTTCATTCTGGCCAAGTCGCAAGCGCCCGATGCCGCCGCCGACCTGGCCCGCGAGGCGATTGGCCACCTGCGCCGCTATTTCGAACTGCTGTTCAATGCCGGGGGCGATGAAGAGGAGAAGATGCAATGAGCCGGATGATCTTCGTCAACCTGCCGGTGGCGGATCTGCCGCGGGCCATGCGGTTCTATACCGCGCTGGGCTTTGCCAATAACCCGCAGTTCAGCGACGAGACCGCGGCCTGCATGGTCTGGTCGGACGCGATTTACGTCATGCTGCTGACCCACGCCAAGTGGCAGGGCTTTACCACCCGCCCGATCTGCCCGCCGGGTTCGAGCGAGGTCTCGCTGGCGCTCGCGCTCGATGATCGGGCCGAGGTCGATCACCTGGTCGAAGTGGGCGCCGCGCATGGCGGCGCGGCCGACGTCAATCCGCCCGAAGACCACGGCTTCATGTACCAGCGCACAATCCTCGATCCCGATGGCCATGTCTGGGAACCGTTCTGGATGGATGCGGCCTTTGCCGGCGGTGAAGCCAAGACCGAGGAGGCCGCGCAATGACCTATGTCGATGGCTTCGTGATCGCCTGCCCGCGCGCCAACCGCGACAAGTTCATCGCCCATGCCCGCCAGGGCGACGCCGTCTTCATCGAAATGGGCGCGCTACGCGTGGTCGAATGCTGGGGCGACGATGTCCCCGATGGCCACACATCCGACTTCCGCATGGCGGTGAAAGCGCAGGCGGACGAAGAGGTGCTGTTCTCGTGGGTTGAGTGGCCCGACAAGGCCACCCGCGATGCCGCCATGGCGCGAATGATGGAGATGGCGAATGATCCCTCCAAGGTCGACCCACGCATGGACCCGGCGAAGAACCCGATGCCCTTCGACGGCAAGCGTCTTATCTTTGGCGGCTTCGTGCCGGTGGTGGATATGAAACAGGGAGACAGCACCAATGGCTAAGCTTCAGGGCAGCTGGGTCTGGTACGAGCTGATGACCCCCGACCCGGTCGGGGCCAAGGCGTTCTACGATGCCGTGATCGGCTGGGCGATGCAGCCGGGCACACCCGAAACCGGCGACTATGGCTTTATCGCCAATGCCGATGGCGGGATGACCGGCGGCATCCTCAAACTCTCGCAGGACATGACCGACCACGGTGCGCGGGCCTGCTGGCTGGGCTATATCGGGGTCGACGATGTCGATGCCAGCCTCGCCGCGATCGTGGCTGCGGGTGGCAAGAGCCTGATGCCGGCGCGCGACGTGCCGATGGCCGGGCGGATCGCCTTGGTCGCCGATCCCGACGGCGCACCGTTCTACATCATGACCCCCACCCCGCCCCCGGGCGGCGGCGAGAGCACCTGCTTTTCGGCCATGCCGCATCCGGGCCGCTGCGGCTGGAACGAGCTGCTGGCCGGCAGCTTCGACGGCGCGGTGGCCTTCTACACCGGCCAGTTCGGCTGGACCCTGCCCGATGCTATGGACATGGGGCCGATGGGCAAATACCAGTTCATCGCCCAGGACGGCACGACCGTTGGCGCGATCATGGGCAAGCCGGACGAGGTCCCTGCCCCGCTGTGGTGCCACTACTTCTGGGTCGACAGCATTGCCGCAGCGAAGGACCGGGTCACAGCCAACGGCGGCCTTGTCATCAACGGCCCGCACGAGGTGCCAGGGCCCTTGTGGATCATCCAGGGCGTTGACCCGCAGGGCGCGCTGTTCTCGCTGGTCGGGAGCCCTTGACCGGCCCGGTTTGAACGTTATCGTTCTATCTTTGTTCTTACCGAAAGGATTCCGCCATGGCCGCCTATACCTTCTTTACCAACCCGATGAGCCGCGGCCAGATTGCGCGTTGGGCGCTGCACGAGGCGGGAGTGGACTATGCGCAGGTGCTGGTGCCGTGGGACAACAAGCCCGCCGCCCTGCTCGCCGCCAATCCGATGGGCAAGGTGCCGACGCTGATCCATCACAGCGAGACCGGCGACAAGGTCATCACCGAATGCGCCGCGATCTGCGCCTACCTGGCTGAAGCCCATCCTGAAGCCGGGCTTGGCCCCTCGGCCGACGAAGCGGCGGACTATTACCGCTGGCTGTTCTTTGCCGCCGGGCCGGTCGAGCAGGCGATCATCACCCGTTCGATGGGCTGGGAAGTGCCCAAGGAGCGCGAGATGATGGTCGGCTGGGGCAGCTATGAGCGGACCGTTGCGGCGCTCGATGGCCACTTTGAGGGCAACAATTTCGTTTGCGGCAATCGCTTCACCATGGCCGATGTCTATGTCGGCAGCCAGGTCGACTGGGGCCTGACCTTCGGCTCGATCGCACCGACCGAGGCCTTCGTCGCCTATGCCGAGCGGCTTCAGGCCCGGCCCGCCTACAAGGCCGCCAAGGGGGTCGACAATCAGCTGATCGAGGAGAGCCGCAAATGACCGACGTAACCCTGTGCCTGTGGTACGATGGCGCGGCTGAGGAAGCGGCGACCTTTTACGCCTCGGTCTTTCCAGACAGCGGGGTTGGCGATGTCCACCGCGCCCCGGCGGACTTTCCCGGCGGCAAGCAGGGTGATCCGCTGACGGTCGAGTTCACCGTACTGGGCGTGAAGTGCATCGGCCTCAACGGCGGTCCGATCTTCCCGCATACCGAGGCGTTCTCGTTCCAGGTGGCAACTGACAGCCAGGAAGAGACCGACCGTTACTGGAACGCCATCGTCGGCAATGGCGGGGCGGAAAGTGCCTGCGGCTGGTGCAAGGACAAGTGGGGCCTCAACTGGCAGATCACCCCGCGCGTGCTGACCGAGGGCATGGCTCATCCCGACCCGGCCGTGCGCAGCCGGGTGTTCGAAGCGATGATGACCATGCACAAGATCGACCATGCCGCGATCGAAGCCGCGCGGACGGGCTGAGCCAGTGCTGGCGCTCTATGGCCACCCCTTCTCGTCCTACACGTGGAAGGCGCTGATCGCGCTTTACGCGAACGGAACCCCGTTTGAATTCCGGATGCTCGATCCCGATCACCCAGAGCATGGCGCGGTGGTCGAGGCAGCGGGTCCGCTCGGCCAGTTCCCCGTGCTGGTGGAAGGCGAGACGACGGTCTTCGAGGCGAGCTGCATCATCGAATACCTGCACCTCCATCATCCCGGCCCGGCCCCGCTGCTGCCGCCTGACCCAACCGCCGCGCTCGACGTGCGCATGCTCGACCGGGTGTTCGATCTGGCGGTGATGAGCCCGATGCAGGAGATCGTCGCAGAACACATCCGCTCCCCCGGCATGCCCGACCCGGCCATCGAGGGCCGCGCCCGCGACAAGCTGGACCGCGCCTATCGCTGGCTCAACGCCTGGCTGGCCAAGGCCCAGCGCACTGGCGATGCAATCACCCTGATCGAGTGCGCCGCCGCGCCCAGCCTGTTCTATGCCGATTGGGTCTATCCGATCCCGATGCAATTCGATGCGCTGCGCCAGTGGCGGGCACATCTGCTCCATCTGCCCGCCGTGGCGCGCTGCGTCGACGAGGCCCGGCCCTATCGCCACTTCTTCCCGCTCGGCGCGCCCGACCGCGATTAATCAGGAACTGCTCCATGAACGAACTGTCCGTCACCCGCTTGATTGCCGCCCCGCCGGAAAAGGTCTGGGACGTGTTGGTCAACCGCACCAACGAATGGTGGTGCCCGGTGCCTTGGCGCGCCGAGGTTGACTGGGGTGAGCGCCGCGCGGGCGCCGCCACCCATACCGTCATGTACGGACCGGACGGCGAGGTGCACCAGCATCCCGGCTTTACCCTCGCCTGGGATGAGGGCCGCCGGGTCGCCAGCACCGATGCGATCGTCGGTGATCTGGTGCCCAACGGCCCGTTCATGATCGGCATCTGGGGGATCGAACCGGAAGGTGACGGCACCCGCTATACCGCGATCGCCCGCCACTGGACCGATGAGGCCATGGCGCAGCACCGCGACATGGGATTTGACGAAGGCTGGGGCGCCTGCGCCGATCAGCTCAAGGCGCTGTGCGAGGCCTGATCAGGCGAAAGCCGCGGCGCGGCGCAGCAACTGATAGGCCTCGACCACTTCCTGCAGCCGCGTTTCGAAACTGCGGTCGCCGCCGTTGCGATCGGGATGATACTTGCGAACCAGCTGCGAATAGCGGCTGCGCAGGTCGCTGCGGGTCGCGTCAAGCGCGAGACCGAGCACATCGAGCGCGCGGCGCTCGTCCGGGGTTACCGCCCGGCCATCCTCGCGCTGCGCCGGTTTGCGCGCCCGCGCCCGCCCGCTGATCGCTTCCAGCGGATCCTTGAAATCGGCCCAGCGCGGGGCCGAATCGATCCCGGCAGTGGGTGAAAAGGCGCGCGTCTCACGTTCCCAACCGTGGATCGGGTTCTGCGCGCGCATGATCTCTTCGGGCGTCATCCCGGCGAACCAGTCATAGCCAGCGTTGAACGCACGGACGTGATCGAGGCAGAACCAGCGATAATCGCCCGGCCCGTCAAAACCGGGGCGGCGTTCACCAGGCGCGCGGAATTCCCCGGCTTCCCGGCAGCCAGGGGCCATGCAGCGGCGCTGGGCACCCTGGACCCGGCCATGAAAACGATCGTGCTTCACGGCTTCCACATGGCGATTGTTCGGCTAGAAGGGAAGCCATGACCACCCCCATTGCGACCGAAATCCAGGCACTGCTCACCGCTGCTTTTGCGCCAACGCACCTTGCCGTGATCAACGACTCGGCCAAGCACCACGGCCATATGGGCGATGACGGCTCAGGCGAATCGCACTTCACGGTGGAGATTGAGAGCGCGGCCTTTGCCGGCGTCTCGCGGCTCCAGCGCCAGCGCATGGTCAATGCCGCGCTGGGCGACATTCCCGGCCAGCGGGTCCACGCGCTGGCAATCAAGGCCAAGGCTCCGGGCGAATGACGATCCTGACCACGATCCAGCCGGTGACGCACGATCTGGGCGCCTTCCAGGTCCGCCGGGTCCTACCCTCGCCCCGGCGGGTCATGGTCGGGCCGTTCGTCTTTGTTGACCAGTTCGGCCCCGCTATCCTTCCACCTGGCACCGCGATGGACGTGCGCCCGCACCCGCATATCGGCATCGCCACGGTGACCTGGCTGTTCGAAGGCGCGATCGACCACCGCGACAGCCTGGGCACCTTTGCCACGATCCGGCCCGGCCAGGTCAATCTGATGACGGCCGGTCGCGGGATCGTCCATTCCGAACGCGGGCTGCCGGCCCAGCGCGATCTGGCCAAGCCGATGTATGGAATGCAGACCTGGCTCGCCCTGCCCGATGGCAAGGAGGAGATCGAACCGGCCTTCGAGGCGCAGACCGGCTTGCCGCTGATCGAGGATACTTGCGTTTCCGCCCGCGTGATCATGGGCAATCTGTGGGGCCATGCCGCCCCTACCACCCAGCATTCCGAAACGATCTATGCCGAGATCGTCCTTGCCCCCGGCGGGGCCATCCCGATCGATTCAACAGCCGAGGAACGCGCAGTAATGCTGGTTGGCGGCGAGGCCAGTGTCGATGGCGTGGCGTTGGGGCTCTACGAGTTGGCCGTACTCGCGCCGGACCAGGCCATGCGACTGGCGAGCGAGCGCGGTGGGCGCGTGATGCTGCTGGGCGGGGCGGCCATCGGCAGTCCGCGCCATGTCTGGTGGAACTTCGTCTCCTCCAGCCGCGAGCGGATCAACCAGGCCAAGGATGATTGGCGGCAGGGCCGCTTTCCGAAGGTACCCGGTGACGAGGATGAATTCATCCCGATCCCGCAGGTGCCGCTGACCAACAGCGACAACAGCTAAGACTGATAACAGGGAGAGTGACATGAGCTTCAAGGGACAGACCGCCTGGATTACCGGCGCTTCTTCCGGGATCGGCGCGGCGCTGGCCAAGGCGCTGGCCGAGCAGGGTGCGCGGCTGGTGTTGTCGGGCCGCAAGGTCGATGCGCTTGAGGCCGTGGCGGCCGAATGTGGCGGCGATTGCCTGATCCTGCCGTTCGAAACGACCGACATCGCGGCGCTGGCTCCGGCGGTTGAACAGGCCTGGGCCTGGTCGGGTGGAATCGACCTGCTGGTCAACAATGCAGGCATCTCGCAGCGCAGCCTGGCGGTGGAGACCGGCTATCCGGTCTATCAGCGGATCATCGATGTCGATCTCCTCGCACCGATCGCGTTGACGCAGGAGATCCTGCCGCGGATGGCGGCGCGCAAGTCGGGCCGGCTGGCCTACATCTCGTCGATCGCGGGCAAGGTCGGCGTGCCGATGCGCACCGCCTATTGCGCGGCCAAGTTTGGCCTGGCTGGCTATGCCGATGCCTTGCGCGCGGAAACTTCGGTGCTGGGGCTAAAGGTGCATACGATCTACCCCGGATCGATCCGCACCGATGTCTCGCGCAATGCACTGACTGCCGATGGATCAGCTCGCGGGGCGAGCGATTCGGTCATCGATAACGGGATCGATCCGCAGGTTGCGGCGAAGTGGATGCTGGACGCCATGCTGGCCGACCAGCGCGAGATCATCGTGGCCGAAGGCGGCGAGGCGAAAATGGGCGAGCTGCGCCGCACCCCCGATGCCCTGTTCGATCAGGTCGCAGCGATGATGGCTTCTGGCTATGCTGAGAAGATGAAGTCAGAGGCAAAGCAGTGATGGAGCAGACCCGAGTCAAACTCGCCAACGGGATCGAACTCGATGTGGTTGATATCGGCCCGCGCGACGGGCCGGTGCTGATCTTCCTCCACGGCTTTCCCGACAGCCACCGCACCTGGCGCCACCAGATCGCACACCTGTCTGGCCGCTATCGCTGCATCGCGCCGGACCAGCGGGGCTATCGCGGCTCGTCCAAGCCGGTGGGGGTGGAGAACTACACGCCCGACAAGCTGATCGGCGACGTGTTCCAGCTGGCCGATGCGCTGGGCGTCGGGCCGTTCACCATCGTCGGGCATGACTGGGGCGGCGCGATCGCCTGGGGCGTGGCGATCATGGGGCAGCTCAATGGCCGGGTGACCCGCGCCGTGGTGATGAACGCGCCGCACCCCACGATCTTCCCGAAGCTGCTCTACACCAACCGCCAGCAGCGTGCAGCCAGCCAGTATTTCCGGGTCTTCCGCGATCCGGCCAGCGACGAGCTGGTCGAGCAGTTCGGCCTGGGCGGTGTGCTGCTGAAGGCCTTTGGCGAGATGCCGGAAAACCCCAAGATGGACCCGGCCGAGCGCGCTGCGCTGATGGAGGACTATTCCAACCGCGAGGCGTCGATCGCCATGCTCAACTGGTACCGGGCAAGCCCGATGGAAGTGCTCGACATGGACGCGCCTTATGAGCTCCCCGCCGGGTACCAGCCGCCGGCCCTGCCCAAGCTGACCATCCCGACGCTGGTGGTCTGGGCGATGGACGATATCGCTCTGCCCGCTGCCAACCTCGATGGGCTGGACGAGGTGATCGAGGACCTGACGCTGGTCCAGGTCCCCGGCTGCGGCCACTTCGTGCAGTGGGAGGCCCCGGACGAAGTCAACGCCGCGCTCGATGGCTTCCTGGCGCGGACCGGCCATGGCTGAGGCGCGGCGCGGCGGGATCGGTGCCGCGATTGCCGCGGCCGAGGCGAAAAGCCGCCGCTCGCTGCTGCGCAACCACGGCGGCGGGCACGCGCCGGTGAGCTTCCTGGAGCTGTTCTTCGATCTGGTCTTCGTCTTCGCGATCACCCAGCTGTCTCACTTCCTGAAGGACCACCTGACCTGGCTGGGCTTTGCCCAGGCGCTGGTGCTGTTCTTGGCGGTCTGGTGGGCCTGGATGTACACGACCTGGGCGACCAATTGGGCCGATCCCGAGCGGTTCGAGATCCGCGTCATGCTGCTGGGGCTGATGGCCTTGAGCCTGCTGATGGCGGTCGCCCTGCCCTATGGCTTCAGCAAATATGCCTGGCTGTTCGCAGCCAGTTACGTCCTCCTGCAACTTGGGCGGACGGTGTTCATGTCCTTCGTGCTCTACCGCGAGCAGCACACCAACGCCCGCAACATGATGCGGATCGCCGTTTGGTTCTGCTTTGCTGCGCCGTTCTGGCTGATCGGCGTGCTGCGGCCGGAAGAGGAGCGGCTGCTGTGGTGGCTGCTGGCGGTGATCATCGAATACCTTGGCCCGATCACGCTGTTCCCGGTCCCGGGCCTCGGCCGCTCCAAGGCCTCGGACTGGGACATTTCCGGCAGCCACATGGCCGAACGCTGCGGCCTGTTCATCATCATCGCATTGGGCGAAGGGATCATCATAACCGGCGCGACCTTTGCCGATGCGACGATGGAGGACGGCCGGGTCCTCGCCTTCGCCCTCGCCTTCCTCTCATCGGTGCTGATGTGGTGGCTCTATTTCGACCTCGGGCAAAAGCGCGGGTCGGAGCATATCAGCGAGAATGCCGAAGTCGGCCGCGTGGCGCGCAACGCCTATACCTATCTCCACATGCCGATCGTGCTGGGCATCGTGATCTTCGCCGTGGCCGATGCCAAGCTGCTCGACAACTGGAGCAAGCCTGCTGATGGCAAGCTGGCGCTGGTGATGTGCGGCGGCGGGGTGCTGTTCCTGGTCGGGCTTGGCCTGTTCAAGCGCAACTCCAACCCGCTCGGCAATTTTCCGCTCTCGCACCTGGTCGGAACGCTGCTGATTGTCGGACTGGGCTATGCCGCCTGGCAGGGCATGCTGACTACGCTGCAAGTCGGCGGCATGGGTGTCGCGGCCTTTGCGGTGGTTTCGGGCTGGGAATGGGTCTCCTACCATGGCGGCTGGAAGGAGCGGATCGACGATACGATCGCCTGGTTCAAACTCGCCAGTCAATACTAGCGCCATGCGGATGGGCACGGGCGAGCATCACCGGCTCTGCCCCGCCCGGCCAGTAACGAACCACCAGCTCGTGGAGGTGCAGCACGCGGTTCGCTTCCAGCGCAATCCACGCCAGCGGACGCTCCGGCGTTGCCCAGGCACCCGCTGCTTCCATCGCCGCGGTCACCCGTGCCTGCTGATCTTCCGGCACATATTGCCAGACGATCGAATGCATCAGCACGCGGGTGGTCCCGGCCGCCTGTGGCTTCGCCAGCTCGGCCTCGATGAAGTCCGCCGCGTTCATCGCCACCAGATCGGGGGGTGACTTGCCCGCCTCGGCAATCGCGGCCGCCATCCGTTCGAACCGGACGGTATGTTCGGGCCAGATATAGGCCTTCAGCCGCAGCGCCTGGTCTGGATCGGTGAGATCCACGGGCGCCACATCGCAGCCCTTGGTCGAAGCGATCTCGATCTTCCGGTCCGGCGGCGGACCGCCCTGCCATTCCGGCTGAAACCGCATTGCTCCCGGCTCCGGCCCGACCTGCACCCCGGCCAGGTCATAGTGATAGCGATCAAGCATCAGGTTGATCCCGGCGCTGGAACCGATCTCCAGGCACTGGAAGCGTGGTGGCAGGCCCTGCTCGGCCAGCCACAGCATGGCGGCGATGAAATTGCTCGAGCGGCCAGCTTCGTTGGTCTGCGGCGGGCCGTCGAGCCAGGGGAGCAAGTCCGCTTCATGCGCCCGGATCGCAGCGGCCACATTTGCTGCATCATCGATCCCGGCGCGGTCCTCATATATCGCCGCAAGGCCCGGCTCCGCGCCCTTCAGATGCAGCGCATGGATCCCGCCCGCCACCCGCAGCGGCAGGGCATCGGCCAGCGGCGCGCCGGGCCAGGCGCGGATCGCAG
>DKII01000054.1:221-6203 GCA_002454125.1 Novosphingobium sp. UBA6722 | reverse complement strand
CTCTCCGCGCTCGCCGCGCTCCAGCAAGTCACGCAAGGCAGCAACCACCCGTGCGGTCACGGTCGCGCCGGCCTGGGTGCAATAGGCCACCTGGTTGTCGAACGCCGCGACGACGATCCCCTCGCCCTTCGCGTTGATATCGATGAACTGATAACCCTGGACCATAGGCGCTCCTTGCCCTTTGGCGCTGCCCCGCCTAAACGCGCGGCGCTATGTCGAACCCGCTGACCTTCGCCGTGCCCAAGGGCCGCATTCTGGACGAGGCGCTGCCGCTGATGGCCCGCGCCGGTGTGGTGCCAGAGGCGGGCTTTCACGACAAGGGCAACCGCGCCCTCTCCTTCGCCTGTGAAGGCTCAGACATGCGGGTGATCCGCGTGCGCGCCTTCGACGTGGCGACCTTCGTTGCCCACGGTGCGGCACAGGTCGGGATCGTCGGCTCTGATGTGGTTGAAGAGTTCGCCTACCCCGACCTTTACGCCCCGGTTGACCTCGCGATCGGCCATTGCCGGCTGTCAGTGGCCGAACCCGAGGGCCAGGCCGGCGCGCCGCTTTCAAGCCACCTGCGCGTCGCCAGCAAGTATCCCAACCTGACCCGCAAGCACTTTGAGCGGATGGGGGTTCAGGCTGAAGTCGTGAAGCTCAACGGCGCGATGGAACTGGCGCCCGGCCTGGGTCTGGCCAGCCGCATCGTTGACCTGGTTTCGACCGGACGCACACTGAAGGACAATGGCCTGGTTGAGACCAGCACGATCCTGGACGTTTCGGCCCGGCTGATCGTCAACCGCGCTGCGCTGAAGACCGATCCCCGCGTTGGCGCGCTAGTCGAGGCGTTCCGTGCGCTGGCCGCTCCGGCGGAGGCCGCCTGATGCTCCGCCTCAACACCCGCGATCCCGGCTTTGACGCCGCCTTCCGCAAGCTGGTTTCCGACCGGCGCGAAAGCGACGAGAATGTCAGCCGCGACGTCCAGATCATCCTCGCCGATGTCCGCGCCCGCGGCGACGAGGCGCTGGTCGAGCTGACCCGCAAGTTCGACCAGCACGATCTCGCCAGCGAAGCCGATTGGCAGGTCGATGCCGCCACCTGTCGTGAGGCCTTTGACAACCTCACCCCGGACCTGCGCGCCGCGCTGGAACTCGCCGCCAAGCGTATCCGCACGTTCCACGAAGGCCAGAAGCCAACCGATCGCGATGAAACCGACAAGCACGGCGTGCGCATGGGTGCACGCTGGGGCGCGGTCGATGCCGCCGGGCTCTACGTCCCGGGCGGCCGCGCCGCCTATCCTTCTTCGCTGTTGATGAACGCGATCCCGGCCAAAGTTGCCGGGGTTGAGCGGCTGGTCGTCGTCACCCCGAGCCCAAAGGGCCAGGTCAACCCGCTGGTCCTCGCCGCCGCGCATCTGGCGGGCGTCGATGAAGTCTGGCGGATCGGCGGCGCGCAGGCAGTCGGCGCGCTGGCCTATGGCACCGAGCGGATCAAGCCAGTCGACGTGATCGTCGGCCCTGGCAATGCCTGGGTCGCGGAGGCGAAGCGCCAGCTCTACGGCGTCGTCGGCATCGACATGGTGGCCGGGCCAAGCGAAATCCTGCTGATCGCCGATGCGAAGAACGATCCCGAATGGACTGCCGCTGATCTGCTCAGCCAGGCCGAGCATGACCCCTCGGCCCAGTCGATCCTGATCACCGACGATCCGCTGTTCGCCGACACTGTGGCCGACCGGATCGGCGTCGAACTGGCCATGCTGCCAACCGCGCGAGTGGCGAGCGAGAGCTGGAACACCCACGGCACGATCATCGAAGTGGCCGACCTGATGGCCGAGGCCCCTGCCCTGGCCAATGCGCTGGCCGCCGAACACGTCCAGATCGCCACAGACGATCCGCAGGCGCTGTTCGACCGGATCCGCCACGCCGGCTCGGTCTTCCTTGGCCGGATGACACCTGAAGCGGTTGGCGACTATGTGGCCGGCCCCAACCACGTGCTCCCCACCGGGCGCCGCGCGCGGTTCTCATCCGGGCTGTCAGTGCTTGATTTCATGAAGCGCACCAGCTTCATCCAGCTTGATGCCAAGGCGCTGAAGGCCGTTGGCCCCGCTGCGGTGGAGCTGGCCAATGCCGAAGGGCTGACCGCCCATGCGCGCTCGATCGAAGTGAGACTGGGAATATGAGCAAGTCAGCCGCCGGTAAATCCAAGGCCCGCCCCGCCGCCCGCCTCGCGGCCGTGCAGGCGCTCTACCAGCACGCGATGGAAGGCACGCCGCTGGCCTCCTTGCTCGACGAGTTCCACCGCCACCGGCTGGGCGCCGAAATCGAGGGTGACCAGTACGCCGCGGCCGAAGTCGCCTTCTTCGACGCGATCGTGCAGGGCGTGATTGCCCGCTACGAGGAGATCGACGGTCTGCTCGAAGCACGCCTCGCCGAGGGCTGGAAGCTGGAACGGCTCGACCGGACCATGCTGCAGATCCTGCGCGCCGGCACCTGGGAACTGCTCGCCCGATCCGACGTGCCGACCGGCACCGCGATCAGCGAATATGTCGACGTCGCCCACGCCTTCTTCGAGGCGCGCGAGGCGAAGTTCGTCAACGGCCTGCTCGATGCCGTGGCGAAGGACGTGCGTGGCTGACACCCTCGCTTCCCCCTCGATGGGGGAAGGATACCGCAGCTTGGCGACTTGTCGCCTAGCGCAGGTTGGATGGGGGTGATCTCTCGGCTAGAGAGGCATCCGATGAAGAAGCATCCGCCTGGCATCTCAACCGTTCGCGCACGCGAACTGCGGCAGAATGCTACCCCGACAGAGTTGCGCATGTGGCGCTTGCTGCGCGAAGGGCTTCCCGAAGGCCGATGGCGCCGGCAGGTTCCCATCCGCCACTACATCGCCGACTTCGCAAGCCACCGGCTTCGGATGGTGATCGAACTGGATGGCGGGCAGCATTCCGAAGTGGGCGATGCAGCGCGTAGTGCCGCGATCGAGCAAGAAGGCTATCGCGTCGTCGGCTTTTGGAACAATGAAGTGCTGGAGAATGCCGAAGGGTGCTTGGTCCGGCTTCATGAACTTGTCTGGCAAGCGCACCCCCATCCAACTGCGACTAGGCGTTCCGCCAAGTCTCCGTATCCTTCCCCCATCGAGGGGGAGGGAGCGCTATGAGCCGCGAGGCTGCCTTCATTGCTGCGCTGCGCGGCCTCGCCACGCATCCGGGCGCGCGCGGGTTGGTTGATGATTGCGCGGTGCTCGACATCGGCGACGAGACGCTGGTCCTGACCCATGACGCCATGGCGGAAGGCGTGCATTTCCTGCCCGAACAAGACCCAGCCGATGTCGCCTGGAAGTTGGTTGCTTCCAACCTGTCCGATCTTGCCGCCAAGGGGGCGGAGCCGTTGGGTGTGTTGCTGGGCTACCAGTTTGGCACCGACGACGCGCGGTTCCTGACCGGGCTCGAGGACGTGCTGGCCCATTATGGCGTACCGCTGCTGGGCGGTGACACGATCAGTGCGACCGGACCGCAGGTGCTGGGCCTGACCGCGCTCGGCCGTGCGACGCATCGCCCGGTTCCTTCACGCGCGGGCGCGAAGGTCGGCGACGGTCTGTGGATCACTGGCCCGGTCGGCGCGGCCATGCTGGGCTTCGAAGCGCTGCGCGACGGCACCGGCGCGGACAGCACCGCCTTCAGCCGCCCGCTGGCGCTGCTGGCCGAAGGCTGGGCACTCGCCCCGCAGGTGACCGCGATGATGGATGTCTCCGACGGGCTGCTGCTTGATGCCAGCCGCATGGCGCGCGCCGCGGGTGTAACCTTCGCCATCGACAGCGCCGCCGTGCCGATCGCCACGCCCGAAGCCCGCCGCGCCGAGGCGCTGCGTTGGGGCGAGGATTATCAGTTGCTGTTCACCCTGCCGGACGGGATGGAGCCGCCGATCACGGCGCACCGGATCGGCACAACGCACGCCGCTGAGGAGGCACTAGTCGTGCTGGATGGCATCCCGCTTACCGAAGCCAACGGCCTCGGTTACGAACACTCTTAAAGCGGAGAAACGTCCACGCCGCGCGCCTTCAGGATCGGCTTGAGCGCGTAATAGGCTTCCTTGGTCCGGTGGTTCGGAATGCCCGGATAGAGGTGGTGAACCAGGTGGTACTGCATCCCCATCGACAGCACATGCCCGACCCGGCTCTTGAACACATATGTGTTTTCATAGCGGCCCATCTTGCCTTCGCGCGGGTGATGCGGTGCCCATGACAGGAAAAACCGGATGTAGCTGAGGCCGATGTGGCGCGGCAGCCACCAAATCAGCGCCGCCTCGATCGCATAGCCAGTCCAGGCCATGGTGAAGAGCGTGCCCATGAAGATGAGCTGCAGGATCATGGTCTCAACCAGCGCGCGGCGCGCTTCGGGCGTGCCCATTTCGGCCAGGATCCGCTTGTAATGGTGGATCGAGCCATCGACGCCGGGCTGGCGGTTGTACCAGGTCTTGTACCAGGCCAGCCACATGTTGGGGGCCTCGTCGGTATAGTCCGGGTCCTTCTCGGGATGGTTGGTGTGGTAGTGATGCTCAAGGTGCATCAGCCGCGCCATCGAGAAGGGAAAGACGATCGGAATGGTCGAAACCGCGCCAACCGCTTCATTGAGCCAGCGGTACTTGGTGCCCGGGCGGCCGATGTTGGAATGCATTGCCTCGTGGCTGGTAACATAGCCGCCGACGCAGAAGATGCAGGACAGGACGAATGCCAGCGGCAGGTTTAGCACGCCCATGATCGCCAGCGGGAAGAACGACAGCCAGACCGCAAAGCAGCTGAATGCAGCGACGGCATAGGGCCACATCCGCCCGCCATGAAACTGGCGGGCAATCGCGATCTCTTCCTTGCGCAGGTCGCGCCGGGTGTAGCGATCGAGCCCGTCCTTGCCGAGCGGCAGGGCGGCGCGGTCTTCAGCCGGGGCCAGCGTTGTGACGGCGGCCGGTGCCAGCAGATCCTGTTCGCTCACAGCCAGCGCCCCCGGATATTTGCAACCAGGCCCCAGGTCCCGCCGATGATCAGGCCAAAGGCAATGCGGCTGATCCCGAAGGGCGCTGGGATATCCCACAGCACCATCAGTTGCGCGATCAGCGGAGCGATAAAGCCGATGCCAAAGAAGAACGGCATCCAGGCGAGCACTTGTTTGAGGACCGTGGCCATGGCGTTAACTTCCCACAAACCATCCAAACACGCAAGATTCCTTGGATTCAACCTCCTGTCCCATCCGGAAACGCCCCTAGCTGAAGTGGCGGGGAAAAGGCTGCGCGAAATCGTTGCATGGCCGGAAAACGTGCTTTAGCGTCCCGCCCAGCCCCGCGTTCGCGGGGTTCCTATTAAGATATAAGGGGGAGCGAACTCGTGGATCTCGTCACGCTCGCAATTATCCTTGGCCTGGTAGCCGTACTCTACGGCTTCATTACCAGTCGCCAGGTGCTCGGCGCAGATGCCGGTAATGCCAAAATGCAGGAAATCGCCGCCGCCATTCAGGAAGGCGCGCAAGCCTATCTGAAGCGGCAATACACCACCATTGCCATCGTCGGCGTGATCGTCGCGGTGATCGTGTTCTGGGCGCTGGGGGCCGTTTCGGCTGCCGGCTTCCTGATCGGCGCGATCCTGTCGGGCGTCGCCGGCTTCATCGGCATGAACATCTCGGTGCGCGCCAATGTGCGCACCGCGCAGGCGGCCACCAAGGGCATCGGCCCGGCGCTGGATGTGGCGTTCAAGGGCGGCGCCATCACCGGCATGCTGNNCTCGGTGCGCGCCAACGTGCGTACGGCTGCCGCTGCCCAGACCGGGCTGCAGGCTGGTCTGACCCTGGCCTTCCGCGCCGGTGCGATCACCGGCATGCTGGTGGCCGGCCTCGCGCTGCTCGCCATCGCGGTGTTCTATTACTACCTGACCACGGTGGCCGGCTTTACCGTGGGCGGCGATGACCGCACCGTGATCGATGGCCTGGTTGCCCTCGCCTTCGGTGCCTCGCTGATC
>DKII01000054.1:0-159 GCA_002454125.1 Novosphingobium sp. UBA6722 | reverse complement strand
CTCGCCTTCGGTGCCTCGCTGATCTCGATCTTTGCGCGCCTCGGCGGCGGGATCTTCACCAAGGCCGCCGACGTCGGTGCTGACCTGGTCGGCAAGGTCGAAGCAGGCATTCCCGAAGACGATCCACGCAACCCGGCCGTGATCGCCGACAACGTGGGC
>DKII01000006.1 GCA_002454125.1 Novosphingobium sp. UBA6722 | reverse complement strand
GGCCGGGGGAGCGGGCCGGTGTTGACCGAGCCGTCAGGTGAGCAAATCATACGGCGAAGCTGGAACCGCAGCCGCAACCGGCGGCTGCTAGCGGATTTTCGACCTTGAAGGCCGACCCGCCAAGCGAATCGACGAAATCGACGACACTACCCGCCACCAGATCGAGGCTTATGGGATCGACCACCAGCTTCACGCCGTCGGTCTCGACCACCAGGTCATCTTCCTCGATGCTCTCGGCCAGTCCGAAGCGGTATTGGAAGCCGGAACAGCCGCCGCCCTCAACCGCAAGGCGCAGTGCGGCGGGCTTGCCCTGCTTTTCGGCAATCAGCGCAATCCGCGCAGCAGCCGAGGGGCTGAGGGTCATTGTGGGAGCGTCCATGCGCCCGATGTAAGCCGCGCGAGGCCGAGCCGCAAGGCTGCGCTCGGATCAGGCGCTCTGGATATAGCTGCGCATCGCCTGGGCCTCGGACTCGATCCGCTCGATCCGGTACTTCACAAGGTCCCCGATCGAGATAAACCCTACCATTGCCCCACCTTGCACCACCGGTAGGTGGCGGATCCGGCGCCGGGTCATCAGCCCCAGGGCATCGAGCACATCGGACTGCGGATCGACCGAGATCACTGGGGCGGTCATCACTGCGCCAACCGGACCATCAAGCATCGCCGGCCCATTCTGCGCCAGGCCATAGACCACGTCGCGTTCGGAAAAGATCCCGGCGATCGCGCCATCCTGCATCACCGGCAGGGCACCGATCCGCTTTTCAGCCAGCAGGGCAACCGCTTCACGCACCGAAGCAGTGCAATCGATGGAGATAATGGGGCCGCTGCGCCCCTCGATCAGGCGGGCAATAGTCATGGCATACTCCCCTCTATAGCCGGGAAGATGACACGAAGCGGGCGGGTTGGCGAGTCCGGGACTAACGTCCACTTGCGCGGGCGGTGGTGGAGGCGCAAAGGCGGCGGCGATGACCCGTTCCCCGCTCGAAAATCCTGAAATCGCCGCGATTGCCTGGTCGCGCTACAAGCGGCTGCTCAAGCGCTGGAGCCTGGTGACGCTGGCCGTCTGCCTGGTGTTGATTGCCTATCTCGCCTGGGAATTCGGCCTGCCTTCGATTCACCTCTACATCGCCAGCGTGCTGGGGATCGCGGGTGTGATCATGCTGACCGTGGCGCTGATGGCGCTGCTGTTCCTGTCAAGCGGTACCGGTCACGACGAATCGATCGACGAGCGCGAGTAGCCGCTAGGCTGGCGGGTTGAGCCGATACTCGGCGACCGGAACCCCGCCGATCAGGTGCTCCTGGATGATCCGTTCCAGCACTGCGGGCGTGCAGGAATGATACCAGGTCGGCCCGGGCCAGACCACGGCAACTGGCCCCAGCGCACAGACCCGCAGGCACCCCACCTTGTTGCGCAGCACTCCGGTGTGGCCGCCCAGGCCCAGTTCGCCCAGCCGCTTCTTCAGGAACAGCCAGGCCTCATGCCCCTTGGCCCGGTCGCAGCACTTGGGATCTTCGGGATCGGCGCAGAGGAAGAGCTGCCAGCGCGTGTCGAACCCGCCCAGCCGGGCGAGCGTGCGTTCGGCCAGTTCAAGCTCGACAGGATCGGGGGTCTGGGTCAGGGCTCAGCCCTTCTTGCCGACGATCCGGGCGATTTCGGCCGCGACCATCCGCTCAACCAACGGCGGCAGGTTCTTGTCGAGCCATTCGGCCAGGGCCGGGCGCAGCAGTTCGCGGGTCAGCCCTTCGAGCGAGGTCTCGCCCGAGCGGACGATCTGCGGCGCCACGCCGGGTTCGGCCAGCATGGCAAGCGCAGCCAGCGATTCGCGCATCGAGCTGGCGGTGTTCTCAGGCAGCAGCGGGGCCTCTTCGGCCTCGTCGTCGACCAGCTCGGCTGCGGCATCGAGCTCGAAGACATCTTCTTCGGCTTCGGCCGCCTTGATTCCGCGCTGTTCCCGCTCCTTGCGTTCGACCGCGGCATCGGCGCGATTGTCGCGCGCGATCACCTTTTTGATCGAATCCAGGATCTCTTCGACCGACGGTTCACTCGCCTGGCGCATGGCCTTACCCCCATTTGTCCCGCTGGGGGACAGAATCACTTGGGGGTTACTGTCCCGTCCTGGGCCTTGGTGTCAACGGTCCGGGTGGCCTTGGCCTTCGGCGCCGGGTCGGTCGCCCAGTCAAAGATGCTGCCCTTGACCCGGTCATAATTGGCCTGGGGATCGTACAGCGCCCCGCCATCGAGCGCCAGATCGCGGGCTTCGGCCTTGCCCATGGCCGCCAGCAGGTTGAACCCCGCAACGTAACCATTGCGCTCTGCCGTGGCGAGCTGGACCTGCGCGCTGAGCAGTTCCTGTTCGGCGTTGAGGATGTCGAGAATCGTCCGGTTGCCGACCGTGTTTTCCGCCCGCACGCCTTCAAGGCTCAGTTCGGCGGCGGCCACGGCGGCCTTGTTGGCCTCGATGATCTCGTTCGCAGCCTGGTACTGGGCATAGGCGGCACGAACATTGGCGATGACCGCGCGTTCGGTGGCGATCTCCTGCTCCAGCAGGGCCCCTTCGCGGGCCTGGGCCTGGCGCTTCTGCGCGGCCGGCAAGCCGCCCTGGAAGATCGGCAGGGTGGCGCGCACGCCGACCTGCGCGGTCGTATCGGTCTGCGGCAGGGTTGCCGAGATCGGGCCGCCCAGCGTGCCGTAATAGTTGGTGTAGTTGCCGTTGGCGAACAGGCTGACCGAGGGCAGGCGGCTCGAACCGGCCGCCTTGGAATCAAAGCGCGCCGCCTTAGCCCGCTCGCGCGCGGCGCCCAGGTCAGGGTTGTGATCGAGCGCATAGCCGACCGCTGCGTCGGGATCCGCCGGCAGCCCTGCTAGCGGCGGCGGGCTTTCCAGCTTGCCCGGCGCCTTGCCGACCACCTGGATATAGCGCTCGCGCGCGGCGAGGAGGTTGGCTTCGGCGGCGCGGGTCTGGCCGCGGGCGACGGCGAGGCGCGATTGCGACTGGGCGACGTCGGTCCGGGTCAGGTCGCCGATCTCGAACCGGTCACGGGTAGCCTGCAGGTTGACCGACAGCCGCTGGGCGTTCTGGCGGTTCAGCCCGACCACGGCTTCATTCAGGATCACGTCCATATAGGCGGCCACGACCTGGCTGAAGACCCCGCTTTCGGCGGCGCGCAGATCCTGCTGGCCGGCTTCGACCCGGGTCTTGGCGGCCTGGATCGAGTTCTTGACTGCGCCGCCGGAATAGACCGGCACGCCCAGGTTGGCCTGGGTCTGCAGCGCCCGTTCCGGCGCGGTGAAGCTCGATTGGCTCGGCTTGACGAATTCGATGTAGTTGGCCGTGCCGCTGAGCGAGGGCAGGCCGGGCGCCTTGGCGATTGGCACGCCTTCATCAACCGCGCGCTGCTGGGCCCGGGCGGCCTGCAACGTGGGGTTGGTGTTATAGGCCGTGACCAGCGCCTCGCGCAGATCGTCGGCGAGGGCCGGGGCTGCTGCCAGCCCGATTCCCGCCAGCAGGATTGCCCGCCCAAGCCGCTTGGCCATGCTTAGAAGCTCCACCGTTTCGGTGCGGCAAATTCAGCCAGCACCGGGATTCCCATCTCGGCCAGTGGCAGCAGCGCCACGGCCCCGGCGGCCTTGCGACCGGTTGCGAGGCGCGTCACCCCGCGTTCGACCAGGCCCGTTACCAGTCGACCAGCGTCTTCGACGCGGGCGGCCAGGCTATCAGGCAGGACTTCGATTGCGCCATCGATCAGCACCAGGCTGTAGCTGCCTTTCGCCTTGCCGGCGGCGGCATCGGCGGCGCTGACCGTGGTGACCTTGGCGACCAGCCCTTCGAGCAGCGCGGCGAGATAGCCACTGCCGCAGGACACCACCAACACCGTGTCGGTAGCCTGCAGCCCGGCCTCTACCAGCATCCGCCCGTGGAACAGCGGCGCGGCCAGCGCATGGCCATCGCCCAGCGGGATTGCGCGGTCGATATAGGCATGGGCACGGGCGGCGGCGGGAACGTGATCTTCGCGCGCGACCCGGGCGAAGGCTTCAAGCACGGCAGGATCGTTGACCCCGCTGGTGCGCAGCTGGCTGTCGATCATCGCGCGGCGGGCGGCGGCAAGGTCGGTGCCCGGACGCTCGGCAGTGAGATTCATGATTCAACCCTTCTCAGCGGGCTGTATTGCACAAATAACACAGCGCCGCAATCGCCTTGCTTCTAGGCGAAGCACCGCGCTGCGCCAAGCGCTTTGACGGGAGGGCAGTTCAGGGACTAAGGCGCCCCCAAACAACCCGTTCGAGGAACCCAGCCCCATGACCGAGATGGTGACGATCCGCGAGGAAGACCTGATCGAGAGCGTTGCCGACGCGCTCCAGTTCATCAGCTACTTCCACCCGATGGACTACATTCGCGCCCTGGGCGAGGCCTACAAGGCCGAGCAGGGGCCGGCCGCGAAGGATGCGATTGCCCAGATCCTGACCAACAGCCGGATGTGCGCCGAAGGCCACCGTCCGATCTGCCAGGACACCGGC
>DKII01000041.1:1394-4853 GCA_002454125.1 Novosphingobium sp. UBA6722 | reverse complement strand
GCGATGCGCGCAAAATCGGGGCCGCGGTTCGGCCTGATCCTTCCGGTGGTGATCGCCCTGTTGCTGGCCCTTGGCCTGGCGCTGGGGCTGACGTTGGGCTCCAGCCCGGCCGATCGGCCAGCGGAGCTGGCGCGTTTGCCGGGTTTGCCCGGCGATGCGCCGCTACTCACGCCGCCGCCTTCGCTATCCGACATGGACGCGGCCCGGGCGCGCAATGCCGCCGTGCCGTTTGTGAAGGGGCCGATCAGCCCGGCACCGCGCTTTGCCTTCAAGGGTTCGGCCGAAGATCGCAGCCGGGCGACCGAATGCCTTGCGCTCGCAGCCATGGCTGAAGCTGGCCCCAGCGACATCGGCCAGCGCGCCGTGATCCAGGTCGTGCTCAACCGCGTCCGCCATCCGGCCTTCGCCAAGACGATCTGCGGCGTGGTGTTCCAGGGCAGCGAGCGGGCGACTGGCTGCCAGTTCACCTTCACTTGCGATGGCTCGCTGGCGCGGCGCTATTCGGACAGCGCCTGGCTGCAGGCCCGGATCCGCGCGGGCGAGGCGCTGGGCGGCTATGTCTTCAAGCCGGTCGGCCTCGCCACGCACTACCACACCGACTGGGTCTATCCCTACTGGAGCCCGGAGCTCGACAAGCTGGCGAAGATCGAAACCCACCTGTTCTTCCGCTGGCCGGGGTTCTGGGGCACGCGGGCGGCCTTCTCGGCCGCCTATCGCGGCGGCGAACCTGATCCAGCCACCCTGTTTGGCGATGCGGCAGCGATCCTGACGGAAGCGGCGCCCATGCCCACGGCCGTGCCCGATGCACCGAAGATCGACAGCGGCACGGTCGTGATGCGCAACACCGGCGGCAAGGCCAACTTCATCCTGCTGGCGGGTTCGGCCACGGCGGATGCGTTGGCCGCTGCCCGCGCGGTCTGCAACCAGCCAGGGACCTGCCGCGTGCTAGGCTGGACCGATCCGGCGGCAATTCCGCAGGCCTTCCCGATCCCGCCGGCGGCCCGCGCTGCGCTGCAATTCAGCTATACGCGCGATCCCTCGGGCAGCGAGATCGTGCTCTTCGGCTGCGGGCACTTTGCGGGCGTCCCACGGGAGCAATGCATCCCGCGGGCGCGCTAAGCAGGCTCAGTCGCTGAACTTGCCGCCGCTTGCCGCCAGCTTTTCCAGCAGCGGCGCAACCGGCAGGCCGTGACGCTTCAGGCCCTCGGCGATCTTGCCCAGGCCTTCGTGGTCGGCCCAGTACATGATGCCGCCGGTCCAGGCCGGCCAGCCATAGCCGTTAAGCCAGACCAGATCGATGTCGCCAGCGCGCTGGGCGATGCCTTCTTCCAGGATCAGCGCCCCTTCCGAGACCATCGGATAGAGCAGCCGTTCGAAGATTTCCTGCTTGCTGACCTCGCGCTGGGCGACGCCAGACTTGCTGGCGAATTCGGCGATGATCGCCTTGACCTCGTCCGAGGGGCTGCGGCTGCGGTCCTCGGCGTAGTCGTAAAAGCCCTTGCCGGTCTTCTGGCCCCAGCGGCCGGCGGCGCAGAGCGCTTCGCGGATCGTGGTGACCTTCGTGGGATCGCGGTGCCAGCCGATGTCGAGACCGGCGAGGTCGCCCATCTGAAACGGTCCCATCGGGAAGCCGAAGTCGAGCAGCACCTGATCGATATCGTAATAGGCCGCGCCTTCCATCAGTAGCGTATTAGCCTGCTCCTGGCGCTTGGAGAGCATGCGGTTGCCGATGAAGCCGTGGCACACGCCCGAAACGACCGGAACCTTGCCGATCTTGCCGGCGAGCTGCATCACCGTCGCCAGTTCGCTCGCGCCGGTCTTGGCTCCGCGCACCACTTCGAGCAGCTTCATGATGTTGGCGGGCGAGAAGAAGTGCATCCCCAGTACGGCTTCGGGACGCTTGGTGGCCGAAGCGATCTCGTTGACGTCAAGGTAGCTTGTATTGCTGGCGAGGATCGCGCCGGGCTTCACGATGGCATCGAGCCGCCCGAAGACGTCTTTCTTCACTTCCATCGATTCATAGACCGCTTCGATCACTAGGTCGCAATCGGCCAGGCTTTCGAATTCCAGGCTGGGGGTGAGACGCGCCATCGCGGCCTCGGCGACTGCGGCCTCGATTCGGCCGCGCTTGACGCTGGCTTCGTAGTTCTTGCCCATCACCGCAACGCCGCGATCGAGCGCGGCCTGCTCGCGCTCGACGATGGTCACCGGGATCCCGGCCGAGAGGAAGTTCATCGCGATCCCGCCGCCCATCGTGCCGGCGCCGATCACGCCGACCTTGTTGATGGCGATCAGCGGGGTATCGGCCGGCAGGTCATCGATCTTGGCGCAGAGCGCGAGCGCGGCGGCGATGTGGTCCTTGGCACCGGGCAGGGCGTCGGTCATTTCGGCAATCCTCTCAGTTAACCTGGCGGTCGTAGCCCGCCCAATAGGGTGCGCGCAATTCGCGGCGCAGGATCTTGCCGCTGGGGTTGCGCGGCAGGGCTTCGATCGTATCGACCGATTTGGGCACCTTGAACCCGGCGAGCCGTTCGCGGGCCCAGCCGATGATGCTGTCCGGATCGATCGTATGGCCGGGCTTGGGCACGCAGATTGCCTTGACCGCTTCGCCCCACTTCGCGTCCGGCACGCCGATCACGGCGACTTCCAGCACGTCGGGGTGGCCATAGAGCCCGCTCTCAACCTCGGCCGGATAGACGTTCTCGCCGCCGGTAATGATCATGTCCTTGGCGCGGTCGTACATGTAGACGTAGCCATCTTCATCCATGTAACCGACGTCGCCCGTGGCGATCCAGCCATCGGCGTCCATCGTGCTGGCAGTGGCTTCGGGCAGTTTCCAGTAGCCCAGCATGTTGTTGGACGAACGGGTGACGATCTCGCCGATCTCGCCCACCGGCATGGCCTGGCCGTCCTGGCCGCGGATCATCACTTCGACGCCGGGCAGCGGCTTGCCGGCCGAGCGCATGCGCTGGTTGCCTTCGACCGAGTGGTCTTCGGGCGGCAGGGTGCAGATCGTGCCGGTGGTCTCGGTCATCCCGTAGGCCTGGATGAAATCGGCGCCGAACATGGCGATGCATTGGCGCAGCAGCTCGAGCGGGATCGGCGAGGCACCATAGAGGATATAGCGCAGCCGGCTGAAATCGGTCTTGGCACAGTCCGGATGCTGCAGCAGCAGTGCCAGCGCGGCCGGCACGATGAAGAACCGCGTTACGCCGCGGTTGACCACGGCATCGAACACCCGGGTCGGCTCGAATTCCGAGAGGACCACACCGGGCAGGCCCGCTGCCAGCGACATGACGCCCAGCCCGGTGCCGCCGATATGAGCGCAGGGCATGGCGACGAGGATCGCCTCGTCCTCGTCCAGCAGCGAATAGGGGTGGGGATTGTCGATCCCGGCCTTGCGCAGGGCGAAAAGGTTGGCGTTGGACAGGACCGCGCCCTTGGGGTTGCCGGTGGTGC
>DKII01000041.1:0-1343 GCA_002454125.1 Novosphingobium sp. UBA6722 | reverse complement strand
GGGTTGCCGGTGGTGCCCGAGGTGTAGAGCTGCAGCACGGCATCGTTCGGACCGGATGGTTCGAATTCGCTGCGGGGCGTTTCCTTCATCAGCTTGCGCGCTTCGTCCGCCGTGTAGCAGGCGATCAGGCCGGGGCGCTTGCCCAGGGTATTGGCGCAGGCCTCGAACCCGTCGCCCAGGAACAGCACCTTGGCCTCGGCATTGTCGATGATGAAGGCGGCTTCCGGCTCGGCCAGGCGCCAGCCGACCGGCGTCATCACGATCCCGGCGCGCGCTGCACCGAAGAACAGGGTGAAATAGGTCGTCGCGTTCTTGCCGAACCAGCAGACCCGGTCGCCCTTCTTCACACCCATTGCGAGCAGGGCCGAGGCAACCCGGGCCGTGGCATCTTCCAGCTCTCCATAAGTCAGCGACAGGTCATCGCCATCAAGCGCCAGGGTATCCGGGCGGTCATTCGCCCAGAAGCGGATGAACTCGTCAAAGGTGAACAGATCGATCGTGCGCTTGGCCTTGGCCAGCAAGCGGTCGTAGGTGGCCTGATCCATTATTCTCTCCCGGTTGGGAGCTATGTTAAGTGCGCACTTAAAATCGGCAAGGGCCAAGCGGCGGGAATTTTAGCCCCCCGCCATCAGGCTGGCATTGCCGCCGGCCGCCGTGGTGTCGATGCAGGTCACCCGCTCGGTCGCAAAGCGCGGCAGATAGTGCGGCCCGCCGGCCTTGGGGCCGGTGCCGGACAGCCCTTCGCCGCCAAACGGCTGACTTTCCACCACCGCGCCGATCTGGTTGCGGTTGACGTAGAAATTGCCGACCCGCGCCTTCGCCTCGACCAGCCGCCGCGTCGCGTCGATCCGGCTGTGCAGGCCCAGGGTCAGGCCAAAGCCGGTGGCGTTGATCGCCTCGATCACGGTGTCCAGCTCATCGCCCTTGAAGCGCGCGACGTGTAGGACCGGGCCGAAGTTCTCGCGGGAGAGGTCAGCGATCGATTCGATCTCGATGATCGTCGGCGCAACGAAGGTGCCCTTGGCGCAATCGGCCGGAAGCTCGCGCTGCCAGACCGGGCGACCGGCCGCCTTCATCGCGGCGATATGCTGGTCAAGCGCGGCCTTGGCCTCGGCATCGATCACCGGGCCGACATCGGTGGTGAGATCCTGCGGATTGCCGATCACCAGCGCCTCGAAGGCGCCGCGGATCATCTCGAGCATGCCGTCGTAAACATCATCCTGCAGATAAAGCACCCGCAGCGCCGAGCAGCGCTGGCCCGCGCTCTGAAAGGCGCTGGCGACGACATCGCGGGTGACCTGTTCGGGCAGGGCCGAGCTGTCGACGATCATGGCGTTCTGCCC
>DKII01000108.1 GCA_002454125.1 Novosphingobium sp. UBA6722 | reverse complement strand
GCCGCGATGGAAAAGAAGGTGCATCCGGGCGCCTGGACCCGCGACAATATCGCCAACATGAAGGCCCAGCTGAAGCGCCTCGGCTTCGCGCTCGACTGGAGCCGCGAATTGGCAACCTGCGAGCCGGACTATTATGGCCAGGAACAGGCGCTATTCCTCGATCTCTATGCCGCTGGCCTGGTCTACCGCAAGGAATCGGCGGTCAACTGGGACCCGGTCGACATGACCGTGCTGGCCAATGAGCAGGTGATTGATGGGCGCGGCTGGCGCAGCGGCGCGCTGGTCGAGAAGCGCAAGCTCAACCAGTGGTTCCTCAAGATCACCCAATTCGCCGACGACCTGCTCGCCGGCCTGGGTGAGCTCAAGGACTGGCCCGAAAAGGTCCGGCTGATGCAGGAAAACTGGATCGGCAAGTCGCAAGGCCTGCGCTGCACCTTCCGCTTCGTCGACAGTCCGGACGGGATCGAGGTCTACACGACCCGGCCTGACACGATGTTCGGGGCCAGCTTCGTCGCGATCGCGGCGGACCATCCGTTTGCGCAAGCGATCGCAGCCACCTCGCCCGAGCTGACGGCGTTCATTGCCGAATGCAAGCAGGGCGGGACCACTGCGGCCGAACTGGAAACGGCCGAGAAGAAGGGCTTCTTCACCGGCTATTCGGTTGAGCATCCGCTCAAGAAGTCATGGCACCTGCCGGTCTATGTCGCCAACTTCGTGCTGATGGATTACGGCACCGGCGCGGTCTTCGGCTGCCCGGCGCATGACCAGCGTGACCTTGATTTTGCTCGGAAGTACGAGCTGCCGGTGACCCGCGTGGTCAGCGATGGCGAGCAGACCGATGCCGAGTTCGAAGGCGACGAGGCCTACACCGGTCCGGGCCGGATCGTGAATTCCGAATGGCTCGACGGCATGACCATCGACGAGGCCAAGGCAGCGATCATCGCCAAGGCCGCGCACGACGGCTGGGGCCAGGGCGAAACGCAGTACCGCCTGCGCGACTGGGGCGTATCGCGCCAGCGCTATTGGGGCACGCCGATCCCGTTCATCCATTGCGGTGACTGCGGCGTTGTGCCGGTGCCCAAGGACCAGCTGCCGGTTACGTTGCCCGAGGATGTCAGCTTCGACGTGCCCGGCAACCCGCTGCTACGCCACCCGACCTGGAAGCATGTCGATTGCCCGAAATGCGGCAAGCCGGCCGAGCGCGAGACCGACACGCTCGACACTTTTGTCGACTCCTCGTGGTACTTCCTGCGCTTTGCCAGCCAGCCGGGCGACCGGCCGTTCGATCCGGAAGTGATCAAGCAGTGGCTGCCGGTCGAGCAGTATATCGGCGGGATCGAGCATGCGATCCTCCACCTGCTCTACGCCCGCTTCTGGACGCGGGCGCTCAATCACATCGGCCTGATCGATGTGAAGGAGCCCTTCGCCAGCCTGTTCACGCAAGGCATGGTGACGCATGAGACCTATTCGCGGATCGATCCCGCCAACGGCCAGCCGGTCTACTTCAGCCCGGCCGAGGTCGATCGCGGCAGCGAGAACGCAACGCTCAGGGCCGATGGCCAGCCGGTCGAGATCGGCCGGGTCATCAAGATGTCGAAGAGCAAGAAGAATGTCGTCGATCCGGACGACATCATTGCCCAGTACGGCGCTGACGCGGTGCGCTGGTTCATGCTCTCCGACAGTCCGCCCGAGCGCGACCTGCCCTGGTCCGAAGCCGGGATCGAGGGCTGCGCGCGCTTCGTCCAGCGGCTGTGGCGCCTGTTCGGCCAGTACGATGCGGCTGCGACGGGCGAGGACAAGGCGCTTGATCGCAAGGCTCATCAGACCGTCCATGCCGCAACGCAGGACATTGCCGCGCTCGGTTTCAACAAGGCCGTGGCCCGGATCTATGAGCTGACCGGGGCGACCGAAAAGGCCGCGCCCAGCGCCAGCCGTTCGGCCGCAATCCGCACGCTGTTGCTGCTGGTTTCGCCGATGATGCCGCACCTGGCCGAGGAAGCCTGGGCTGCGATTGGCGGTGAAGGCCTGGTCGCCGATGCCGCCTGGCCGGCGGTCGATCCGGCCCTGCTGATCGAGGATGAAGTGACCATCGCGATCCAGGTGCTGGGCAAGCTGCGCGATACGATCACAGTCGCTAAGGGCCTGCCGCGCGAGGAGCTGGAGGCGCTTGCGCTGGCCAGCGACAAGGTGCAGCGTGCGCTCGATGGCAAGGCAGTGAAGAAGGTGATCGTGGTGCCCGACCGGTTGGTCAATCTCGTCGCATGAAGCATTTCGGCATCCTCGCCGGGGCGCTGCTGCTGTCCGCTTGCGGATTGCAGCCGATGTATGCCGGCGGGGCGAGCGGACAGGTGGCGCAGGGGCTGGCGGCAGTCGAGGTTCCTGCGATCGAGGGCAAGGCCGGCTGGCTGGTCCGCAACGCGCTGGTTGACCGGCTGGGGGCGGCTGGCCGGGTAACGCCGCGCTACCGGCTCGACGTGCGGCTTGATGACAAGCTTGAAGGCCTTGGCCTGCTGTCCGACGATACCATCGGCCGCGAACGGCGCACCTTGCGGGCGCGCTATCAGCTGGTCGATACGGCCAGCGGCGCAATCGTGCTCGATGCCACGGCCGGTTCCGATGCCGGGATCGACGTGGTAAGCTCCGAATATGCGACGATCGCCGCAGAACAGACCGCGCTTGAGAACCTCGCCAAGGTGGTCGCGGACAAGATCGTCGCGCGTCTGGCGCTGCAACTGCGCGAAGGCGACGCGGGCGCCAAGTGAAGGCCACCCAGAAGGATTTCAAGTCAATCGCCCCGCGCGCCGTGCGCGAGGCGCAGGTGTTCTTCCTGTGCGGGCCGGATGATGCCGGAATCCAGGACGCCGCGCATCTGCTGATCGGCCTGCTACCCGACGCGGGTGAGCGGATCGAGCTGGCCGGAGCGGACCTGCGCAAGGATCCGGTGCGGCTGGGCGACGAGGCCCGGTCAAACTCGCTCTTCGGCGGCAACCGCCACATCCTGGTCCGCGCCAGCGGCGACGAGGCGCACGACGCGATCGAGACCATGCTGTCGGGCGAGAGCGAGCCTTGCCCGGTCATCGTCATGGCCACCAGCGCCACCGACAAGTCACGCACCGCCAAGCTGCTTGCCGGCCGGCCTGATGCGCTGGTGGCGATGTTCTATCCGCCCGACCTGCGCAGCGTGGCGATGGCGGTGCGCGATATGGCCGATGCAGCCGGGGTGACGCTGAGCGGCGATCTGGCCGAACGGATCGCCCGGGCGGCTGCACTTGATACTCGGATCGCGGCCAGCGAAGTGGCCAAGCTGGCGCTCTACCTTGATGCCACGCCCCAGGCCCCGCGCCGGGCTGATGCCGCCGCGCTGGAAGCGATCGGCGCGCGGACCGAGGATGACGGGCTGATGCCGCTGGTCAACGCCGTCCTCTCGGGCGAGGTCCAGCGCCTGCCCTCCGAACTGCGGCGGATGCGCGAGCAGGGGCTCAATCCGGTCAGGCTGCTGCTGGCGGTGGAGCGGCGCGCAGCGCAGCTGGCGCAATTGTCCGGAAAGATCGGCAACAGCGGCGATATCGAGCGGTTCGTTGAAGCCGAAACCGCCGCGCGCCGGATCTTCTTCAAGGACAAGGGCGATATCCTGCGCCAGCTCAAGAAATGGCGCGGGCCAAGGCTGGCGCGACTGGTCGACAAGCTGATCGGCTTGCACCGCGCGCTGCTGGCCAACAGCCAGCAGGCCGAACTGCTGCTGGCCCAGGGGCTGACCGAGATCGCCCGGGTTGCCGCACCGCGCAAATAGCCCTTGGCCAAGGCAATGATCCTGCTAGGGAACGCGTAGTTTCACTTAGGGGGTCGCACCGCTACCATGCCATCTCGAAGCTCGATGACATGACGGCGCAATCGTTTACCGTTCCCGCCTCGCTTGAACGCACCCGGCTGCGGATCTACGCGATCCAATTGCTGCTCGACGGCGCCATGCTGTTGGCCGGCTTTGCGCTGTCGACCTGGCTCTACCTGGGCAGCCCGACCGAGGACACCGTCTGGGGTTCGGCTCAGCTTGCGCTGCCGCTGTTCTGGACGGTCGCGCTGCTCAACCGAACCTACAGCGTCCAGGCCCTGATCGCCCCGGAATTCGGGGTACAGCGCGCGGCACTGGCGCTGCTTTTGGCCAGCCTGCTGGTGCTGCTGGCGCTGTTCCTGGCCCGCAGTAGCCTCAATCTCTCGCGCTTCGGCTTCGGCCTGGGCTGTCTTGCCGCGCTCTTTCTGATCGTCTGGTCGCGCTACAACATGGAGCCACTGGTGCGGCGCTGGGTGGGTCCGCGCGCGATCAATCTGCTGGTGATTGACGATGGCGGTCCGCCAATCGATCTGCCCGATTGTCACCGGGTCGATGCAAACCGGCTGGGCCTTGCGCCCAAGCTTGACGATCCGCACGGTCTCGACCGCCTGGCCAAGTTGATTGGGCCGATGGACCGGGTCATCGTATCCTGCCCGCCCGAACGCCGCCGCTTGTGGGCGATGGTGCTGAAAGGCGGGCATATGCGCGGCGAGATTGTCGATACCGAAGTGATCGATCTCGGCATACTGGGCACCAGCCGCAGCGAAGGGGTTGGCACGCTGGTAGTGGCCGCTGGCCCGCTTGGCCTGCGCTCGCGGCTGCTGAAGCGCCTGTTCGATTTGGCAATCACCGTGCCGATGCTGGTGGCACTGGCGCTGCCAATGCTGCTGGTGGCCCTGGCGATCCGGCTCGAAGATGGCGGGCCAGCCCTGTTCCTGCAGCGCCGGGTCGGCCGCAACAACCGGTTCTTCGACATCTACAAGTTCCGGACGATGAAAGTGGCCCAGACCGATCATGCCGGGGCCCGCTCGGCCAGCCGCGACGATGACCGGGTCACGCGGATCGGCCACTGGCTGCGCCGCACCTCGATCGATGAATTGCCGCAATTGCTTGTTCCCCGTCAGCACCAATG
>DKII01000155.1:6253-8627 GCA_002454125.1 Novosphingobium sp. UBA6722 | reverse complement strand
AAGTGGCTCCCGCCGGCGAGGTCGGCGATCTGCCGCTGCGCGAAGCCAAGACCCTGATGGTCGGCCATTTCGAGCGCGCCTATGTCGAAACCGCGCTGCACCGCAATCAGGGCAACGTCGCCCGAGCCGCCCGCAGCAGCGGCAAACACCGCCGCGCATTTTTCGAACTGATGCGCCGCTACGGGATCGATCCGGGACTGTTCCGGCAGGTGGGAGCGCAATCCGGTAGGTCGAACGTGGATCGGGAAATCTGAACGCTACCCGCTAGTCCAGCTAAAGGCGGTGGCTCAGTCGAGCAGATCAACTGCTTGATAGGTCAATCCGCTTACTCCTTGCGCGTCCAGCAGATCGCGAAATCGTTGGGAAACAACGACCGGACCGCGATCATCCAGATTGAATATGTCCTGCCCACCATAGGTTCTGCGATAGACCGACCGGCGCGGAATCTGCGGATTCGACGCTGCAGCGTTCGGCGCCATGAAGGAATAGGGATTGTCTCGCCACAAGGCTAAACCGCAAACATCGCATTGTCCGGCCGGATCCCACCATCCGGGTCCGGCCGATAGTCGGGCTAGGACCTTCATATGACTGAACTGCGGCAAGCTGAGTGATGGCTGATCGGGATCGACAAAGTCTTCGTTCAGTTCCGCCCGCATGCGCGCAAACTCCATCCCGGTCAAACCAGCCTGTTCTATTGCTGCGCGCAATTCTGGCGTGACTACATACTGTTGGGCAAGAAACAGCAGCGGCTGACCGTCCCAGTAGTCCAGACTGTAGTCCAGAAACTCTACCTCTAGCGGCGGCATGATCCCGCAACCGGAACATGGCTCCCGCGAGCCGAGCCGCGACTTTTCACCAAGTTCACCCAGCAGGGGCGCTTCGACTATCGTCCAAAGGCTCATGGCCGTTCTCCAGTTGAAACCAAGTTCCAAACGTCCGCGCTTCCGCTCACGTCGCAAAGCCGATCACAGCGACGACATTATGCCAGAGATGGCAAGGCTCGGATTAGCGGTAGTGGCAAGGAATGCGTCGACCTCTGCATTAAGCAAAGACTCCATCAGCGCACGATCACCACTGGCAAGGGCTGCGCGATAGGCCGGATTGGACGCTTGGAAAGCGTTCATGTGGCTTATAAATCCATCGACACTTTCCATGTAGCGCAAAATTGCTGTCCGCTGCTGAAGCGCAGTCAGCGCTCGGCGCTCCAACTGCTCATAAAGTTCGTTCCACATCCGGCGAATTCGCGAGAGGTGGACGCGCGAATTGAAGATGCCGCGCGGGATTGCCCTTAAACGAGAAAGTGAATTGATCTCTGCACGGGTAAAGGCACCTGGGAATCGCCTGAGCACCTGTTGCTCGACCGCGTGATGGATTACGTTTGCGCTGGGATTCAAGCCGCCAATGCGCGCTAGATCACGATAGTCGGGCGCATTCTTTGTCCCGGCGAATACTGTACCTTCAAAGCTGGTGCCATCCGGGGACGAAATCCTGACACGGTCACCGCTGCGCGCCGCTCCTCTGGATCGGGATAGATTTTCGTCTACCGAATCCACCCAGACCGAATAGTTGGTCTCAGCAATCGTAACCCAAGGATTGATATAGCCTTGGAGCAAAAACCAGCGGCCGTTGCGCACGATCCGGAACCGCCGGAACCGCAGCCGCGCGAGCAATCTTTCGCCCAGTTCGCGCAGCGAGCGTACGCCGCGGGCAAAGCCCCGGCGCAGGTTGCGTAGGACCAGCTTGCCCTGGACCAGCATGACCCGCCCGGTCCGCCCGGTCAGCCGTACGAAGGTTCGTTCGCCCGCACGCAGCGCACGTCCGCCAAGCCTCGCAGCCCCTTCCAGACCCTCGCCAGCCGCCCGCACTGCCCGGCCGCCCAGCTTGGCCGCACCGCGCACTGCCGTCGAAGCAGCTCGCGCCGTGCCCTTGGCTGCCGCTGCCAGCACCCGGAAGGCTCCGGCCGTAACATAGGTGATGATCGCAAAGATCAGTTCGACCAAGCCGACCGCTACCGCGCGGGCAAGCGACTTCGAACTGTCGACGATCCGGTTGTCCCAGGCATGGCGCAGATAATCGCCGATGAAGGACAGCGCGCGGGCGACTGCATAAAGGATAAAGGCTCCGGCAATCACTTCCATCAGCGGCGCGGCTACGGCTGCAGCGCCGGCCAGCAGGCCCGCTACCGTACCGCCTGACAGGATTGTCGCCGCAACGATCGCCGCGACCACGAGCAAGGCAATGATCACTGCCGCGAGAATCTTCCCCCAGTTGCACGAGAACCAGCGCCGCACCCCCTTCCACATCTGCGACATCATGTACCGGGCCCGCTGGCCCTTGGTCAGCGGGCCGATCTTGGCCTCGAGCGGGATCGGCA
>DKII01000155.1:0-6209 GCA_002454125.1 Novosphingobium sp. UBA6722 | reverse complement strand
CCGGTTTCGCTGGTCGGCGCCTCGGCATCGCAGGTGCAATCCGTGTCCCGCTCCATGAGCGCATCGAGCTGCTGATCGGTCGATAGCGGAGCGGCGCGATCAGTCGTTGTCGTGGCGAAGTCGCTCGGGCCAGGCGCCCCGATTTCTCCACCAAGCAGGTCAGCCCGCAACGCGTCGACGCTCGCCCCAGGATCGCTCGATTCGCCAAAGCCAACGGATTCGCCATCGCCCAGCGACAGCGATTCGAGCAGCGCCGGATCGGCATCGAACGGCAGCACCTCGTCCATGATGATGTCACCGTCACCGAGCCGCGGGGCCGTGAGGACGCGCGTCGCATCGCCGCCGCCTAGATCGCCCAGCGATCCGGGCACCGCTTCCGGCGCCGTTGCCGCAGGGCCGCTACCTCCACCAGCGGCCAACCTGGCTGCTTCGGCTTCGGTCAGCTCGAATGGCAAGGGCTGGGTCAAGTCTGAACCCAGCAATTCCTCGTAAACCTGACCTTCTAGTTCATCGGGCGAATGATAGGCCGCAATCGTCAGCCGGGCCATGAAGCGGTAGACCTCAACCAAGCCGATCACCAGGAACCGCACAACGTTGAGAATAAAGGCGTAGATCGCTTCGTAGGCATCGAGGATCGCGATCAGCGCGTTGCCCAGTGCATCGAGCACGCGGTTGGTCTGTTCGCGCAGCCATCGCGCCGCATTGTTTACGCCGGTTTCAGCTTCGGACACGGCCGTACGAATTGCTGCCTTTGCCCGGTCGCGAGCCTCTGGAAAGGCTGCCAGGAACACATCGCAAGCTTTTTCGAGCAAGCCTCCAGCGAAATGGATCAAGCCGACGATCGCGCGCCTGCCCAGTTCGATCGCCTGATTGGCAAGCCATTTTGCGCCATTGATGATCGTACGCACCAAGCCGCGCAGGGCGTCGAACAGATCGTGCAGCAGGCTGCGCAATTTATCGAAGAAGCTGGAAACCTTGGAAGCCACCCAGTCGAAGAACCCATCGGATTCGTCCGCCTCGCGCTGAGCAGCGGCGCGCTCCTCTGCGGCCCGGCGCTCGGTCGCGATACGTTCGGCCTCGGCCCGGCGATGGCCCTCCGCCATGTGCGCAGCGGCAGCAGTTTCGGCTGCTGTCCGTTCGCGTTCGATCCCGCTGGCCATATCAGTGCGGATCCGGCCGCGCTCCGTTTCGTACGCAGTCCCGGCCGCATCGAGTTCACCGCGCCAGGTTGTGCGCGCAGCGTCGACACCCTCGCCCGCCGCAACGCGGTAATCGCGCTGATCCGTGATGGCTTCGTCGCACAGCAAGGCGATCTCGCGATCGGCTCGGCCGCGCGCAGTGGTCTCGTCGCGCCGGCGGGTTTCCGCGCCGGTTTCATAGCGCGCGTCCAGGCCGGCAACCTGGCCGTTCCAGCCGCCCGCGCCGCCCCGATCGATCGCGTCCTCCATTTCGCCCGACAATGCCGGGTGATCGAACTCACCCGCCTCTCCCAGGCTGCTGGAGCCTGGATCGAACCGCGCCGTCAGCATTTCGTCGGGGAGCGTGGGATAGATCGCATCGACGCCCTCATCGACACACATATCGGCGCGAGCCGCACCAAGCTGCAGGTCAAGCGTCGCGCGCTGGTCGGATTCCAGCGTGCCCAGGCGGCCGGGATCGGCATCTTCGGTGAGTGCGACCACCGGGGGCGGACCCGGGTCCGTATCGACCGCTTCATCAGAGACGGGCGCAGCTGTGAGCAGTCCTTCCAGATAGCGCGCCCGTGCCACGGGATCTTCGGGAGCCCGGCTGATCGCCGTCGTACCGCTTGGCGCATCGACAATCGGTGCCAGCTCAGGCTCAGGCTCGCAAACGGAGACCTCGAGCGGGCCACCGGCACCCTCAGTCTCGTCGATCCCAGGTGCGCTTGACGAGACGGCTGAACTTTCGCTCGCGCTTTCAGATGATGCCTCGGTCGCTGCACTGATCCCCGATGGGGCCTCAAGCGTCGGAGGATTATCGGCCAACTCCGACCGCTCGCGGACGAGTTCGGTACTCGCCGCTGTGCTGGCCGCGCCATAGGCGCTGAATGCTCCGGACGGACGCGTCCCGGCAAGAATCCGGATGGCTTCACTGTCACTACTGGCTGGCTCAACCTCGGTGCAGATTGCTGGTGCATCGCCGCCCGCATCAGTCGGTGCGGCAGACATCGGGGCCGCATCGGAGAATGTCCCGCCAGTCCCGCCGCTACCACCTGGAATGGTAGCTGTACTCGAATCATTCGCTGCACTTGGTGGTGCCGCCACCCCGCCAGTCAGCGGCAAGCTTGCGCCAGTGCTGCCTTCGGACAGGGCGCTGCCGGGGAATGGGGCAGAGCTTGTGAGCACGGCTGGGCCGTCTGCTGCCGCAGGCATGGGGCCCGTTGATACGGCTGAAAGAGGCGCGGCGCTGGTAGACAGCCCTTCGAATCCCACCGCTGCTGAGGATGGAGCTCGGCCACCCATCAGCGCAGGCCGCGGGCAATACTGAGGCCGTCGCTGCGGGCGGTGCCGGTCATCAGGCGGGCTTCTTTGTTAAACTGGCGGCCGATCGCTTCAGCCAGATGCGCTTCTTCGATGCCGTCCGCCCCTTCGGCGGCGGCAAGCAGGGCGGCCATGCGTGCTGCCGTGACAATCCCGCCGCCGGTCAGTTCGATCTCCGAGAGGGCTTCGGTGCGGATTGTATCGGCATGCGGAGCTCCGGCCAGCGCAAGGTTCCAGATCTTGCGCCGCTCGTCCTGCTGGGGCCGGGGAAAGTTGATCGCGACCTGGAACCGGCGGGTAAAGGCCGGATCGATTTCATCGCGCAGGTTCGAGGAGAGCACCACCACCCCGCTGCCAAACACTTCCAGACGCTGCAGCAGGTAGCTGACTTCCATGTTGGCATAGCGATCAGTCCCGTGGCGCACTTCGCCGCGCTTGCCGAACAGGGCATCAGCCTCATCGAAGAACAGCACCGAGCGGCACTGCTCGGCGTGGCGAAACACCTCTTCGAGGTTCTTCTCGGTCTCACCGATCCACTTGCTGACCACCTGCGAGAGATCGACCTTGAGCAGGTGCATGCCCGTCGCCGCAGCGATGGCTTCTGCGGCCAGCGTCTTGCCGGTGCCGGGATCGCCGGTGAACAGCACCTTGATCGCGCCAGAGCTGCCCGCAATCCGCCCGAAGCCCCAATCGCGATCGACCTTGCTGGCGCTGGCATAGAGCCGGGCGATGTCAGCGATCTGGCGGTGCACGGCCGCCGGCAGGATCAGGTCATCGAGGGTACGGCGCGGCCGCACCACCAATGCGGCCCGCCCGCCGGCGGGAGCGGCAACCACCCCGCAGGCGCGACGCAATTCGGATTCCAGCCCGCCCTGGCTGAGCGGTTCGGGCGACAATATGGTGCTGGCCAGGTTGATCGCAGCCCGGCGCTGACTGCGTCCGAACCGGAAACCTTCGCTCAGCCGCTCGGCGGCCTGCGGATCTATCCCGGCCAGATCGCGCGACCAGCCGCCAACATGGCCGTTCAGAAGCTCACCAGACAGTTCGAACACCGGCCGCGAGGCCAGCAACGGCAGCGCACGCCAGGGCTCCGGGGCCGACAGGAGCAGCCGCAAGGGGCGATCGGCCAGGACCCGGGCAAAGTGTTCGCGGCGGTCAAGCGGCAAGTCAGCCAGGCCTGTACAATCAATCCACAACAGCGCATCGGCCCCAACCGCGATGGCCAGATCCTGGGCCAAACGCTCGCGCCAGTCATCGCCAAGCGGCAGTTGCCCCCGGCAGATCCGCAGCCGCGCTCCGGCGGCAAGCGCCAGCGCCATATCCTCATGCAGCGCGCTGTCCCCGCCCCACAGCGTCACCAGCAGCGAGGATGCGCTGCGCAGCGCCTGCGCTGCAGCGGCCAGATCGCCCTGGCAGGCCGCGAGGTCGGCGCTGTCGGGCACCAGGATCTGCGGATCCTCAAGCGCCACCGGGGGAACCCGGCATGCCGCCATCAACCAGTCCACCAGCCCCGGCGCCGGACTGAGCCGCACTGCGGGATCATCGGAGAGCGGCTCCGAGGCTACCACCAGGCCCATTCGGCGCAAGCGGCCACCGGGGCCCAGCATACGCCGGGCCGAGGCCAGTCCCGTCTCCGCGCCAATGGCCAGCCGCTGAACCAGACCGATGGTCGCGGCGCGCTGGGCCAGATCGTCAAGCACGTAGCCGTAGAGCCGGCCATAGGCCGGATCCACGACCGGCGCGGCGACAATTACCAGTGCGGCAAGTTCGAAGGCGCTGAGCCCGGCTTCGGTCGCCAGCCGGTGCAAGGGCAGCAGGCGGCCGTGGCGTTCGACCAGCTCTGCAACCATCTGCTGTTCGTCCGCCTGCAGGACCAGCGGCGCGGCGCGGGGCGGCCCTTCGGCAATGAACTTGCGCAGGCCCTGCAGCAACTGCCCCGCGTGGTGTGCGTTGAGTTCGGCCATATTGCCGGCATGGCGGGCCAGCCCGGCGTTATCGCGCCGTCGCTCGGCCACAGCGGCCTCGACCGTGCGGTTCAGCGCGTGCAGCCAGATAAACAGGTGACGCAGCACGAAGTTGGGTTGTCCGGCAGCCATACAGCTATCCCCCAGCGAATTCGATGCGGTGGCCATTCCACCACGGCACGTTGTCGAGCGGTTCGAGCAGGCCGGCATCGCGCAGGTCGATGAACCGGCGCCCCATCGGCAAGTGCACCCGCACCAGCCGCTCACCCACCTCGACCTCGCCAGACAGGTCGGCAAAGCGTTCAAAGGCCAGAAGCGGATCGGGATCGACCCAGGCGGCGGGGTTGCGGCGACCAAGCGCCAAGGCCAGCTCTGACAGGGCGAACCCTGCCGCCAGTGATAAAGCGCCGCGCAGTGACAGCAGCGCCTCACCCCCCGCCTGCTCCGGGGCCGCCAGCGCGCTGTGGAACAGGTGCTGCCACACTGCCTGTGCACGCGGGGCGGCTTCCGCGCACCAGGCCGCCTGCCGGGCGAGCGCGGCGGCGGGGGCGGGCGGCAGATTGCTCGCTCCGATCCAGCCGCCGGGGCCGTGGACCAAGGACCAGGCCTCGCCGCGTCCGGGGGCGCCTGCGCAGAGCACGTCGAGTGCCTGCGCAGCGAGCTCGGCCATTGCGGCGCGGTCGTCTCCAGCCAACACCAGCGGGGGAGGTCCGGCCGCGGCAAAAGCAGTGCAGTCGCTGGAATCGAGCCAGGCCAGCGGTGCCAGCCCGTCGCGTTCGACCACCAGCAACCGTCCATCGGCGCGCACGGCCAGCAGCGGCATGGCCTCGTCATGGTCGGCCAGCAGCAAGGCTCCGCAGCGCGCGGCCAAGCCTGCCAGGTCCCCGGCCCCGGCCCTTGCGGCGGCAAGCAGGCTTTCGCCGGTGGGGGCGCCGTCACAACCGGCAAACACCGAGCAGAGCGGCGCGGCCCGATCGAAATTGTCTGCGCCCAGCACGATCGCGGCAAATGCGGCACCGATGGCGCTGGCGGCCTCTCCCTGAAGGGCGAAGTCGCTCCACAGTCCGTGCCGGCAGAGTGGTTGCAAGGCAAGGAACGGCAGCAGACTGGGCGCTGCATAGCGCCCGCGCACTAACGCCGAAGAGCGGCTGAGGCTCGGAGCAGCAGGGACCGAGTATGGCGCGGCCGCAGCTGGCGCGGCCTCCGCTCCCGCCAGGTCTGGGGTCAGTGCCAGCTCGACCAACTCGCCGTCCGGTGTCGCCAGGATCGCAGCGAGACGCCTCGACGCCGCACCCAGGGCGGCGAGCGGTTCAGCCCGAACCTGCCGCGCTGGCGCCCGATGCGCGGTTTCCGGCTCAGCGTCGCTATCCGCGCCGGAGCCGGCGCTGCTTCCGGCAGCGGGCATGGCAAGCGCCAACAGCAGATGCCCAAGGGCAAGGCGCGCCGCCTGTGCCGCCTCCGCAATCGCCGCGCGCAAGGCTGGATCGGCCGGCTCGCGCAGCTCTGCCAGATCGGCATCGGCAACCGGGATTGGTGCACCGATCTCGGCAAGCAGGCGGGTGATCAGCGCAAGCAGCGCCTGCGGCGGGGTCAGGGCGAGGCGCTGGATCAGCCAGCCGCCGTCAAAGGCTTCGATCAGGCCGGCCAGCACTTCGCCCGCATGGTCAGCCGCCGCCGCATGGGCTTCGGCGCGCGCCGGAGGCTTGGTGGCGGGCCCGGTGTCAACGCGGGCGCGCTCCGCCCC
>DKII01000038.1:26375-35434 GCA_002454125.1 Novosphingobium sp. UBA6722 | reverse complement strand
CCAGTGTTGGCAGGCTCTGGATCCCCGCTTTTGCGGGGATGACGAGCGCTTATGACGGTTGGGCGCTTACTCCGCCGCTTCCAGCATCTCGGCCCGCTGCGGACCGCGGATCAGGCCGCCGGGGGTGGCGCCGGTCCACTGACCATCGCGGAAGGTGACCACGCCGGTCTTGATCGTGCAGACATAGCCTTCGGCCTTCTGCAGCAGGCGTTTGCCGCCCGCGGGCAGGTCAAAGGCCAGCCACGGCTTGCCGAGCTTGATCTTGTCCAAATCGATCACGTTTATGTCCGCCAGGTAGCCCGGCGCAAGCACGCCGCGATCATCCAGCCCATAGAGCCGCGCTGTATCGCGGCACTGGCGCTTCACGGCGTTTTCCAGGCTGATGCGATTGCCGCGCTTGCGATCGCGGACCCAGTGCTGGAGCATGAAGGTCGGGCTCGCCGCATCGCAGATCGTGCCGCAGTGCGCGCCGCCATCGGACAGCGAATTCACCGTGTCATCGCTCTGCTGCAATGCCTCGAGGAAATCGAGATTGCCATCGGCGTAGTTGAGGATCGGCAGGTAGATGAACCCGGTGCCACCATCGCGGCACAGCAAGTCATAGGCATATTCGTCGCCCGAAACCCCGGCGGCAGCGGCACGCGCGGCGATTGAGGCATCGGCCTGCGGTTCGTAATCGAAATCGGGGTCCATCTCGAACTGCATGCCCCAGCCGGCGCTGACCACCATCGAGATGCCGATGATGTCCTCCGGCACCTGGCTGTAATCGCAGGCCTCCGACAGCATCTGGGCCTTGAAGGCCGGGTCAAGCAGCTTGGCGCGCTGCTGTTCCCATGGCAGCTCGGCAATCGCCTGCCAGCTCGGGCGCAGGCGGAACGGGTGGACCGTGCCCTGCCAAGCCATGATGATGCCGTTGCCGCGCAGCGCGATCTGGGCGACGATGTTGGCACCGTTGTCATTTTCGGCACGCATGTTGGCGATCTGCTCGTCGAGCGGCTGTTCCTTGGCGATCGACTGGAGCGCAGCGAACGTTACCGGCAGGCCGGTTTCGCGGCTGATCTGGCCCATCCAGCCGAACTCGTTCCACTCGCGGCGCAGGTCGCTGGCCATTTCGAACACGCCGTAGCCGACCCGGCCCATGGCGCGGCCGATCTCGACCAATTCTTCTTCGGTCGCGGTGGTGCCGGGGACCAGTTCGCCGTCGATCGAGCGGTGCAGGACGGTGCGGCTGGTGGAAAAGCCCAGCGCCCCGGCGCGCACGCCTTCCTCGACGATATCGGCCATTTTCTGGATATCTTCGGCAGTCGGGACGGCGCCCGGCATTTCGCGGTCACCCAACACATAGGCGCGCACCGCGCCGTGCGGCACATGGGTGCCAACGTCGATGGCGCGCGGCAGCCGCTCCAGCGCATCGAGGTATTCGGGGAAGGTTTCCCAGTCCCACTTCATACCTTCGGCCAGGGCGGTACCGGGGATATCCTCCACCCCTTCCATCAGCCCGATCAGCCAGCTGTGGCGATCCGGCGCGGCGGGGGCAAAGCCGACGCCGCAGTTGCCCATCACCGCCGTGGTCACGCCGTGCCACGATGACGGCGCCATTTCCTGGTCCCAGGTGGCCTGGCCATCGTAATGGGTGTGCACATCGACCCAGCCGGGGGCGATGATCTTGCCAGCAGCGTCGATCTCGTCCGTAGCATCGCCGTGGACCTGGCCAACGGCGGCAATCAGCCCGTCCTTGACCGCGATGTCACCCGTGAAGCGCGGCGCGCCGGTGCCATCGACGATGGTGCCATTGCGAATGATCAGATCGTAGGTTGCCATGGGCTCTCTCCGCTGGCCGCGACTCTCTGGGGTCGGACCTTTAACCGTCCGATTAAATCATGGCTTGGAGGCGGGGGCAAGCGGAGAAGGGCTATTCCCCTAGCGCCCGGATCATGTCGGCCACGTCGACAAACTTCTCGCGCGGGGCGCCGTCACGGGCGCGCTGTTCCTCGGCGGCTTCGATCTTCTTCCAGTCACGGAAAGTCACGACGTCCAGTTTGCGCGCCTGCGCCAGCGCATCAAAGCCGGGCCGGCCGGCCTTGCCCGCGCCATTGCCGATATCCTCGGCAATCAGTTCGACAATCGCGAAGCCATCGGGGCGGTTGGTGCCGATCGTGCCCGATGGCCCGCGCCGCGCCCAGCCGACGCAGTAGAGGCCTGGCAGGATCCGCCCCTCGTCATTGGCAAAGCGGCCGGCGCTCTCCTCAAACGGCACGCCCGGGATCGGGCTGGTCTTGTAGCCGATGCAGGTGACGACCAGGCTGCAGGGGATCGTATAGGTCTCACCCGTGCCACTGGCGCGGCCATTCGCGTCGAGCACGGTGCGCTCCACCTCGATCCCGCTGACCTGTCCGTCACCCAGGATCGCGCGCGGGCTGGCGAAGAAATCGAACTCGATCTCGACCGGCTTGTCGGCCCGGAATTCCTCGGGGATGGCGGCGAAGCTGCGCAGGTGGCCAACCGACTTGCGCTGGCCGGGTTCAAGGAACAGGTCCTCGTCCTCGGCCGGGAGATCGGCGGGGTCGACGCGCGGACAGGCGCGCGCCAGGTGGGCCAGCTCGCCCAGCTCCTTCGGTGTCATCGCGATCTGGTGCGGCCCGCGCCGGCCCAGGATCACGATGCGTGAAACCTTCGATTTTTCAAGCGCATGGAGCGCGTGGGCGACGATGTCGCTGCCAGTAAACTCGCTCGCCGTCTTGGCCATGATCCGCGCCACGTCCAGCGCCACATTGCCGTTGCCGATCACCACGGCAGTGCTGCCGGACAGGTCGGGACCGAGCTTGGCGAACTGCGGATGGCCGTTGTACCAGCCCACAAAGGCGGCGCTGCCGAACACGTTTTCCAGCCCTTCGCCGGGGATGCCGGCTGGCTTGTCGTTGGGCGCCCCGGTGGCCAGGACGACCGCGTCGTACAGGTCCTGCAGCTCGGCAATCGTCACGTCTTCACCGATCGTGACATTGCCGACGAAACGGACATTGTCGGACAGCGCCGTGCCTTCATAGCGCCGCGAAACGCCCTTGATCGACTGGTGATCGGGGGCAACGCCGGTGCGGATCAGGCCGTAGGGGACGGGCAGCATGTCGAAGATATCGACCCGGACATCATCGCCCCACTGCTTCTGCGCCGCTTCCGCGGTGTAATAACCAGCCGGACCCGATCCGATAATCGCGATATGGCGCATGAACCGCTTGGCCTCCCCGTCGCTGCGGCGGGCCGCTTTCTGCCGCTCCGCTCGCGCTCTTCCACGGGATCAGGATGCCTCGCCCGCCGGGGCTTGGCAACCCGGCTGGCAAAAGTCGCAGGGCCGCTGGCTACAGTCCTGCAAAAACAGGAAATTAACTGTTTTTCAAAGGCATTTCGCTAGGCCCGCCGCCATGGTCGCGAAACACGCGAGAAAGGGGCAGACAGCCGCGCCAAAGGCGCGCGCCGGCGCTCGTCCGCGCGAGGCGGCCCGGGCGCAGGAACTGGTTGGCGACAACTGGTGGCTGATGGCGCCGATCATGGTCGTGATCACGATCGTCACGGCCGCATCGACCCACACCATTCCCGGCATTACGGCTCTCAGCCTTATCGCTGCCGCGATCTGGCTGACCTGGCCGATTGCCCGCGTCAACCGCCGCGAGAAGTTGCGCCGCCACGACGAAACCCGTCGCCAGATCCTGCAGGGTCTGCACGTCAGCGGGCCGATGCTGCTGTTCGGCCTGGCGATCGGTTGCTGGACCGAGGGCATTGCCTCGATGAACTGGCGCGAGACGATCGGCGCCCCGGTCATCGCTTCGTCGCTTGCCGCAGTGATCCTCAACCGGCGGATCGCCAGCATCATCGGCGCGATCGTCGCAACCTGGCTGGGGGTGGCGCTCGTCGCCGGGAATATCGATACCCTGCTGATCCTGGCCGGCGGTGCCGCCATCGGGGTCCATGCCGCGGTCCAGCAGGCCCGCGAGGACCGCGCCGAATTTGCCGCCGAGCGCGAACGCCGGCGCAACCAGAAGCGCGCCGAGCAGCTGCTCAACGAGTTTGAGGAAAGCGGGCAGGGCTGGTTCTTCGAAACCGACCGTCGCGGCGCGCTGCTCTACGTCTCACCGACGGTCGGCAAGGTGCTTGAACGCAAGCCGCGCGAACTGGTCGGCAAGCCGCTCGCGGTGCTGTTCCAGCCCGATGCCGAAGAGGGCGAGCGGACCCTGGCCTTCCACCTGACCGCGCGTTCGGCCTTCAACGACCTGGCGCTGCGGGCAGCCGTGCCGGGGGAAGAGCGCTGGTGGTCGATCTCGGCCCGGCCGCTCTACGATGAATTCGGAAACTTTCTGGGCTTCCGGGGCTCGGGCCACGACCTGACCGAAAAGCGCCGCTCGCAGGAGCACGCTTCGCGCCTGGCCCACTATGACTCGCTCACCGGCCTCGCCAACCGCCTGCAGATGGCCCAGACGCTCGAGCGCCTGCTCGCCGCGCCCAACCCCGGGCAGCGCGCCTGTGCGATCTTCCTGCTCGATCTCGACCGCTTCAAGCAGGTCAACGATACGATGGGCCACCCGGTCGGCGATGCCCTGCTGACGCAGGTCGCCGAGCGGCTCAAGCATACCGTCGGCGAGGCAGGCCGGGTCGGCCGGCTTGGCGGCGATGAATTCGAAGTGGTTCTGCCCGGCCAGCACAAGCGCGAAGACCTGGCCAATCTGGCCGATCGGGTGATCCGCAACCTGTCGCTGCCGTACCAGCTGGACGGCCACCGTGTGGTGATCGGTGCGTCGATCGGGATTGCACTTTCTCCTGACGATGGCGTGACTTCGGAAGCGCTGATCCGCAATGCCGACCTGGCGCTCTACGCAGCCAAGGATGGCGGGCGCGGGCGGCACCACTTCTATGCGGCTGACCTGCACAGCGATGCCGAAGAACGCCGCCAGCTTGAAGCCGACCTGCGCGAGGCGGTTGCCACCGGCGGGCTGGAGCTGGCCTATCAGCCGGTGGTTCAGACCACGACCGAGCGGATCACCGGGTTCGAGGCACTGCTGCGCTGGAACCATCCGATCCACGGGCCGATGTCGCCGACGAAGTTCATCCCGATTGCCGAGGATGTCGGTCTGATCGCCCAGATCGGCGAATGGGCCTTGCGGACAGCCTGCCAGGAGCTGACCAAATGGCCGGAATCGGTGCGCGTGGCGGTCAATGTCTCGCCCTTGCAGTTCGCCAATCCGGGCCTGCCAGCCGTGGTCACGCAGGCCCTGGCCAATGCTCAGGTCAGCCCGGACCGGCTGGAGCTGGAGATCACCGAAAGCGTCTTCCTCAACGAGGATGAAGGCGTTGAAAAGATGTTTTCCGCCTTGAAGCGGATCGGCGTGCGGCTGGTGCTCGACGATTTCGGCACTGGTTACTCGTCGCTTGGCTATCTCAAGCGCGCGCCGTTCAACAAGATCAAGATCGACCAGTCGTTCGTGCGCGGCGCTACCCAGGCCGGCAGCCCCAATGGCGCGATCATCAGTTCGATCGTCAGCCTGGCCGAAGCGCTGGGCATGGAAACCACGGCCGAAGGCGTCGAAACCTTCGACGAGCTCGATCTGGTCCGGCACCTTGGTTGCAGCCACGTCCAGGGCTTCATCTATGACAAGCCACTGACCTTTACCCAGGCGAGCGAGCGGCTGGCCTCGGGCCTCACCGCGATCCCCAGCGGGCCGCGCTCGGCCCGGGCGACGCGCCACACCATGCTACGCAAGATCACGCTGGAACATGGCGATCAGCGCTACCAGGCAACGATCCGCAACCTTTCAGCCACCGGGGCGCTGATCGAGGGGCTGTGGAATGTGCCAGCGGGCACATTGTTCCGGCTGCACTGGGGCGATGGTCAGGTGCTGACCGCAACTGCGCGCTGGTCACAGCAGGACCGGATGGGCGTCGAATTTGCCACCCCGCTGGCGGGCCAGCCAGGTGCCGGACAGCCGGCCCAGCGCAGCTCCGACCTGGCGATCGAGCGACGCCATGCGGTTGGATAGAAGCGTTGAAATGCCGTCATTCCGGACCTTTCATTAGGCATTTCGCAACCATGTTCGCTTAGAAAAGTTCAAGTCGAACAACCGAGCGAGAATTATGAGCGGAGGCAGTGCCTCACCCCTTGGACGTTTCAAGAACCTGCTGGGCAGCCGGCGGGATGGCGGATCCTCGCCCGAGATCAGCCGGTCCGACCGCGAACGCCTGCTCGAACTGGCGCACGATTACGAGAAGTCCGGCCACGGCTGGTTCTGGTCGACTAATGCCGAAGGGCGGCTCACCTACGTTTCCGATTGTGTTGCGCAAGTCCTTGGCATTCCAGGGGAAGAGCTGGTCGGTCAGCCGGTCCAATCGCTGTTCAACCTGGAACGCGATGAGGAGGATGCGGTCGAGCGAACGCTTCCGCTGATCCTCAGTGCCCGCAAGACTTTTGCCGATCTGCCGGTCAAGGCGGCCAGCGAAAACGTCGAGCTGTGGTGGTCGATCGCAGGTCGTCCGCAGTTCGATGCCACCGGCCATTTCATGGGCTATTATGGCAATGCGGTCGATGTGACGGCCTCGCGCCAGTCGCACAAGGACGCCTCGCGCCTGGCGCAGTATGATTCGCTGACTGGCCTGGCCAACCGCCACCGCATCGGCAAGCGGCTCAATGCAATCCTGACCGCCTACAAAACGGCCAAGCGCGCCTGTGCGATCTTCATGCTCGATCTCGACCGCTTCAAGCAGGTCAACGATACACTTGGCCACCAGGCCGGCGATGAACTGCTCAAACAGGTCGCGCAGCGCCTGCAGCGCGTGCTGGGCGAAAAGAGCTTTGAGATCGGCCGCCTCGGTGGCGATGAATTTCAGGTGATCCTGCCCGATATCGACGATCGCGGCCGGCTGGGCGAAATCGCCATGACCGTGATCACCATGCTGTCACAGCCTTATCAGATCGATGGCAGCCGCTGCGTGATCGGTGCGTCGGTGGGGATTGCGATTGCACCCTACGACGGAATCAACAGCGAAGAGTTGGTCCGTTCGGCCGACTTGGCGCTCTATGCCTCCAAGGGCGGCGGGCGTGGGCAGTTCCGCTTCTATTCAAGCGACCTCCACAGCGAGGCCGAGCGCCGCAAGCAAATCGAGGATGACCTTCGCGATGCCCTGGTCAGCGGTCAGATGCGCGCGGTCTATCAGCCGATCGTCGATGCCAAGACCAACACTGTGGTGTCGCTCGAAGCGTTAGCGCGGTGGGAACACCCCGAACTGGGCGATATTTCGCCTGGCATCTTCATCCCGATTGCCGAGGAAGCCAATCTGATCGGCCAGCTGGGCGACTGGATGCTGAAACAGGCCTGCTCCGAAGCCGCGTCTTGGCCCGGCAGCGTCAAGATCTCGGTGAACGTGTCGGCCGCGCAATTCGCCAATGTCGGGTTCCCTACGCTCGTCGCCCAGGCGCTCGCTCATTCGGGTCTGGCGCCCGAGCGGCTTGAGCTTGAGCTGACCGAATCGGTCTTCCTCGGTGACAAATCGAGCACCGAGGAGATGTTTACCGCGCTCAAGATGCTGGGCGTGCGGCTTGCGCTCGACGATTTCGGCACCGGCTATTCGTCGCTCAGCTATCTCCAGCATGCGCCGTTCGACAAGATCAAGATCGACAAGAGCTTCATCAGCGAAGTGACCCAGCCGGGCAGCCGCAACGCCGCAATCATTGCCTCGATTGTCAGCCTGGCCAAGGCGCTGAACATGGATACCACCGCCGAAGGGATCGAAGCCCACGACGAACTGGAAGCCATGCGCAAGTTGGGGGTCAATCAGATTCAGGGCTTCATCTACGCCTCGGCTGTACCAGGTGAGGAAGTCACCGAAGCCCTGTTCAGCGGCGATTGGGTGATCGAGCCCGATGGCCCGAGCCGCTATCGCCCGGATCGCCGCACCGTGCTGCGCCGGGTCGGCCTGATCCACGAGGATCACCGCTATGAAGCGATGATGCGCAACCTCTCGCGCAGCGGCTGCATGGTCGAAGGCCTGCTCGATGTGCCGGTTGGCACGCCCTTCGTGGTCGATTTCGGCGAAGGCCAGCTGGCTGTGGCCCATGTCCGGCGCAGCGCCGGCGCAATGCAGGGGCTGGAGTTCGAACAGCACCTGGTTGATGATGGTGCGGGCGGCCTGTGTACCCGCCACCGCGTCTCGCCCTATGTCCTCGCGCAGGCCGGCATGCCGCTCCAGGCGCTGCCCAAGGGCGAATACCCGATGCAGTTGATGCAGCAGCCCGGCGCTCCGCTCAGTCTGCCGAAATTCGGCACGGCCGAGATCAAGCACCGCGGGGTCAAGGTCGCCTAGACCGCGTAATGGCCTGCTGCCTTCGCGGCTGCGCCCTCCACTTGCAAGTCGCCTGATCCTGCGCCGTTTCGCAACATTCCTGACGGGTTAGCGCGACACCCCGCGATTTGTTCCGGCTGTGTCACCAGCGCTTGCATCGCTGCCTCTTTAAATTATGATCATCATATAAAAGGAGCGGCGATGCGCTACGGACCGGAACACAAGACCCAGTCGCGGGAGAAGATTCTTCGCGCCGCAGCGCGCGAACTGCGCGCCAAGGGGCCGGACCGGCTCGGCGTGGCCGATGTCATGCGCAGTGCCGGGCTGACCCACGGCGGATTCTATGCCCATTTTGCCTCCAAGGACGCCCTGATTGCGGAAGCGCTGGAGGCGATGTTCGCTGAAGCGGCTGCGAGCAGCAGTCGCCTGGACGCGGCCCTGGCCGATCCCCAGGCCGACGTGCGCCCGGCCTTGCGCGGCTTTCTGGCGGCCTACCTTTCACCAGCGCACCGCGACGGGCCGCAGCCGGGCTGTCCGCTGCCCGCTCTGGCAGGGGACATTGCGCGCGGTGACGCAATGGCGCGTGACAGGTTTGCGCGCGGGCTGGCGCGGACTGGCGCGCGGATCGCAGCGGCCCTGCGCCGGCTTGGCGATCGCAATCCGGACGTTGGCGCGCGCGCCGTCACCGCCCAGATCGTCGGCGCAGTGGCCCTGGCTCGCGCCCTCGGCCGGGGCGCAGA
>DKII01000038.1:23309-26317 GCA_002454125.1 Novosphingobium sp. UBA6722 | reverse complement strand
GCGCCCTCGGCCGGGGCGCAGAGTCCGATGCATTTCTGCGCGACACGCTCGAAGCGCTGCTCGAAAGGTTCGGCCTGTGAACGCCGCGACTGCCCTTGATGCCCGTGGCGCAATGCTGCGCCATGGCCCGATCCTGCCGACCCTGACCAAGCTGAGCCTGCCGAACCTGATCGCGCTGTGCTCTGCCACCATCGTCTCGATTGCGGAGACGGCCTATGTCGGCCGGCTCGGTGTTGCCTCGCTTGGCGGCATCGCGCTGGCCTTTCCGATCTTCATGCTGATGCAGATGCTTTCGGCCGGCGCCATGGGCGGGACGGTCTCGGGCGCGATCAGCCGGGCGCTGGGGGCAGGGGATGTGGCCGCGGCGCGGTCGCTTGCGCTGACCGCGCTGGCGATTGGCCTGGGCTTTGGCCTGCTGCTCAGCGTCACCGTGCTGGTGCTTGGACCCGCTGTATTCCGCCTGCTGGGCGGGGCGGGCGCAGTGCTGGCCGAGGCCGTGACCTTTGCTCGCATTGCCGCTTTTGCCATTGTCGGGATCTGGGCATCGAACACGCTGGCATCGATCGCGCGCGGTTCGGGCACCATGGCGGTCCCGGCGGTGATTCTGCTTGTGTCTGGACTGGTTCAGGTGGCGGTCGGCGGAACGCTCTCGCTCGGCCTGGGGCCGGCACCCAAGCTCGGCATTGCCGGGGTCGCCATCGGCCAGCTGGTCGCCTTTTCTGGCGCGGCGCTGGCGCTCCTGGCTTACCTGCTGTCGCCGCGCTCGCGCTTGCCCTTGGCCTTTGGCCTCGGTTTGCTGTCCGCCGCGCGCGCGCGCGAGATCATGCGGATAGGCTGGATTGCCATGCTCTCGCCGCTGCTCTCGGTTTCGACCGTGCTGGTGCTGACCGGCCTGGTGGCGCGGTTTGGTCCGGAAGCCCTGGCCGGCTACGGGATCGGCGCCAGACTGGAATTCCTGCTGATCCCGATTGCCTTTTCGGTCGGCGTCGCCTCGGTACCGATGGTTGGAACGGCAATGGGCGCGGGCGACGTGCCGCGTGCCCGGGCCGTGGCCTGGACCGCCGGGGCAATGGCCGCCGCCGCGCTGGGCGTGCTGGGGGCCATCGCCGCGCTGATGCCGTGGCTGTGGGTCGATCTGTTCACTGCTGACCCGATCGTCCGCGAGACTGCGCACAGCTATCTGACCATCGCCGGGGTCGGCTTTCCCTTCTTTGGCCTGGGCCTGTGCCTCTACTTCGGCTCCCAAGGCGCCGGCCGCGTCGGCGGTGCGATTGCGGCCCAGGCGATCCGGCTGGGCGTGGTTGCCATCGGCGGCTGGCTGCTGGTCCAGGCGGGCCTACCACTTTGGAGCGTCTTCGCACTCTCGGCCTGCGCCATGATCGCTATGGGCCTGGCGACAGCGCTGTTTGTGAAGCTGACGCGCTGGTAGACTAAGAAACTGAATTGCTGGGATTGGATACTGCGTTCTCGCGGAAGGGTGTGGCAGGCTCGTAAACGCCCAATTTCCCGGTCTCAACTGACCCGGCGACGCCTACTCCCAATGTTCGCCCGCCAAGGAGCCGATCCCCACGCCCAGGCTGCTCGACACATTTTCCTACACAGCAGCCGACTGCTATGTTCGCAGCGCTCTTTCCAATCGTCGATCCTCTCCTCCAGCGTGCGTGATCCCGCGCGCCCGCAGTGCTGGCCTGCAAACTTTTGACATCTTCCACGCGCGAAGTTTCTGAATTTCCTGGCCATGGACAAAGTTTGTGAAATTCGCCGCCTCTGCCCGTTCAATCCCAGCGGGCTGCACTCTGGCCGCCTGGACCTGGCCCACATGGCAGTTCCGCTTCTGCCCAGTAATCGCGATAGGTTCGCCACCGCCTTGTTCGTCATGCTGAAGCGCTGGTAGCCAATTGTCTTATGGCCTTCCGGCCCGGTGACAGTGCGCTGACTTGCTGCTAACGGCGGGACAAAGTTACCGGAAGTGTCATGACAGATCTTGCAAGTATCAGAAATTTCAGCATTATCGCTCATATCGACCACGGCAAGAGCACCCTGGCGGATCGGCTGATCCAGTTCACCGGGGGCCTGTCCGAGCGTGAGATGTCGGCGCAAGTCCTTGATAACATGGACATTGAGCGCGAACGCGGGATCACGATCAAGGCCCAGACCGTCCGGCTGAAGTACCGCGCCAAGGACGGCAAGGACTATGAGCTCAACCTCATGGACACCCCCGGCCACGTCGACTTCGCCTATGAAGTGTCGCGCAGCCTGGCCGCCTGCGAAGGCGCGCTCCTCGTCGTTGACGCCGCGCAAGGGGTCGAGGCGCAGACCCTCGCCAACGTCTACCAGTCGATCGAGCACGACCACGAGATCGTCCCCGTCATCAACAAGATCGACCTGCCCGCCGCCGAGCCCGAAAAGGTCAAGCACGAGATCGAGGAAGTGATCGGCCTCGATGCCTCCAACGCCGTCCTCACCTCGGCCAAGTCGGGCATCGGGATCGAGGACGTGCTCGAAGCCGTCGTCACCCGCATCCCCCCGCCCAAGGGCGATGCCAATGCCCCGCTCAAGGCCATGCTGGTCGATAGCTGGTACGATCCCTACCTCGGCGTGGTTATCCTCGTCCGCGTGGTCGAAGGCACGATCCGCAAGGGCCAGCAGGTCAAGTTCATGGCCGGCGGCACCGAACACCTGATTGACCGGGTCGGCTGCTTCACCCCCAAGATCGAGCAGCTGAGCGAGCTGACCGCCGGCGAAATCGGCTTCATCACCGCCCAGATCAAGGAAGTGGCCCAGGCCCGCGTCGGTGACACGATCACCACGGTCAAAGGCGGGGCGAGCGAGGCGCTGCCCGGCTTCAAGGAAGTCCAGCCGGTGGTGTTCTGCGGCCTCTTCCCGGTCGACGCGGCCGATTTTGAAAAGCTGCGCGAATCCATCGGCAAGCTGCGCCTCAACGATGCCAGCTTCAGCTTCGAGATGGAGAGCAGCGCCGCCCTGGGCTTCGGCTTCCGCTGCGGCTT
>DKII01000038.1:206-23251 GCA_002454125.1 Novosphingobium sp. UBA6722 | reverse complement strand
GGCTTCCGCTGCGGCTTCCTCGGCCTCCTGCACCTGGAGATCATCCAGGAACGCCTGACCCGCGAATATGACCTGGACCTGATCACCACGGCCCCCAGCGTGGTCTACCGCATCCAGCTGCGCGCCAGCCGGACCGACGACGCGCGCGAGATCTACCTCCACAACCCGGCCGACTATCCCGATCCCAGCCGGATCGAGCAGATCGACGAACCCTGGATCAAGGCGACGATCTACACGCCGGACGAATACCTCGGCTCGATCCTCAAGCTCTGCCAGGATCGCCGCGGCATCCAGACCGGCCTGACTTACGTGGGCGGCCGCGCCCAGGTGTCCTACGAGCTGCCGCTCAACGAAGTGGTGTTCGATTTCTATGACCGCCTGAAATCGATCAGCCGCGGCTATGCCAGCTTTGACTATGAACAGATCGGCCTGCGCGAAGGCGATCTCGTCAAGATGGGCATCCTCGTCAACAACGAGCCGGTCGACGCCCTGTCGATGATCGTCCACCGCTCCGTCGCCGAAACCCGCGGCCGCCACATGTGCGAACGCCTGAAAGACCTGATCCCCCGCCACCTGTTCAAGATCCCGATCCAGGCCGCGATCGGCGGCAAGGTCGTGGCCCGCGAAACCATCAGCGCCATGCGCAAGGACGTCACCGCCAAGTGCTATGGCGGCGACATCACCCGCAAGAAGAAGCTGCTGGAAAAGCAGAAGAAGGGGAAGGCGCGGATGCGGGAGTACGGCAACGTCTCGATCCCGCAGGAGGCGTTTATCGCGGCGCTGCGGATGGGTGAGGAGTGAGGCGTTAACGCTCCGCTCGCTCCAATACACTTCGATTGAGCCAGCATGCTGGCATAGTTACTACGTTTTGGACGCTAGTCAGGTCCGCATCCTTTCGTGTGCGATTAATATCTTTTCTTCGAACGATCGCCTCATCCGATCTGTTTGTGAGAATACGCTGTCAAAATAATCTTTGATTGCACTGTACCCTTTGTCAGTCAGGCTGACCCAGCTTGAGCGCTGATCCTTTGGATTGTCCACGCGTTCAACCAACCCAAAGCATTCAAGTTGTTTCAACCAGCGCAAGCCTGTCGTTGATGGCACGTCACCCGCTACATCAATGTCAATCGGCAAAGGATTACAATACTATATCGTAGGAAGAGGAAATGCTTCCGAAATAGAGGGAATCCCCTCACTCCCCCCGCCGCCTCGCATTCACCTCATCCAGTCGCCCCGATTCCAGATAGGCCTCGTACAGCCGCCGGGTCCGCGGGCTCATCACGGCCAGGCGGCGCTGTTTCATCGCTTCCAGCTGGGCGTTGATCGAGGCGGCGGTGGCGTCGCTGCGCTGGCGGCGGGCCATGGCCTGTTCGGCCTCCCATTCCTTGCGCCACTGCTTTTTCAGCCGCGATAGCTCGGTCGCATAGCCGGGGTTGCCGATGGTGTTGCGGCGCTCGGTCACCTGGCCAGCCGCGTTGAAGCGGGTGGGGGCGCGGTTCTTGAGCATGAACATCAGCAGCCGGTCATTGTGCTTGATCCGGCTGCCGACCAGCTTGCCGTACGAGTACACCGGCACCTCGGTGCCGTGGAGCGCGCGTTCGAGCGCCACGTCCTCCAGCTGCTGCACGCCCAATGAGAGCGCGGCTTCCCAGGCCTTGCGGAAGCTTTCCGCCGCTGGATGGCGGCGCAGCAGGTAGGCGCCTTCGGGGGTCATGTTGACGCGGTGGGCCGCCGCCTTGACGCTGCCGGTGACGGAGAGCGCCTCGATAAAGCGGCGCTGGCGGTCTTCCGTCCAGCCATCGTGGCGGTTGGTGCCGCGCGGCACGGGGGCGAAATCGGGGATCTGGCCGGGGGCGGCGGGGAGCTGGCGCTTGTCGATCGTCATGGCGGGGCGTCCTGGGGGTTCTGCGGGTTCTGGGGCGAGTGGGGCGGGGCAGGAAACCCGGGATTATGCCTGAGCCAAGGGGTTGTAGGAAAATGGTTTTCGCGGGTGGGAAAGGCGGCGAGGACCGGGCGGCGGCGGAATAATCCCCGCTGGGGGGTAATTCGTGTATGGACGGGGATCAACACGCAGAAAGCACCACGCACTTTATGGCTTCCTACAAAGACCCCAGTTTCCAGGAACGGACCGCTCTGGCCGCCAAGGCCCGCGAAAAGGCGCTGGCGGCGCTGGCCGCCAAGGCTCCGATCGATCCCGCTATCGCCGCCGAGCGTGAGGCGGCGCGCCTGGCCCGCGAAGCCGCTGCTGCTGAAAAGAGCGCCGCCCGCAAGGCTGAGTTGGCCCAGGCCAAGGCTGACAAGAAGGCCGCCGCCGAAGCCGCCGCGCTGGCCGCGCACAAGCCCGTGCCGACCGAGGCCGAACTCAAGGCCGCGCGCGACGAGCGCTATGCCGCGCGCAAGAACCGCAAGAAATAGGGATCAGGCCGCAGCGTTGCGGGCGGCGATCAGGGCGGGGAGCGGGCTGGCCTGTTCCAGCCGGTTGCGGCCGTTGCCCTTGGCGGCATAGAGCGCAGAGTCGGCACGGTTGAACAGTTGGCGCCAGTCGGCCTCGTCGGAGGCAGAGCCATCGGCCAGGCCGACGCTGACGGTGACCTGGCGGCCATGCGGCATGGCGGCCGTGCGGATCTCACTCAGGATCGCAAGGGCGAGGGCTTCGGGCAGGTCATCGGCATGGCCGACCAGCGCGAATTCTTCACCGCCGATCCGGGCGACGCTGGCGCGGATCTCGGCGATCCGGGCGAGGCGTTCGGCGACGATCTTGAGCACTTCGTCGCCCATGTCGTGGCCGTGGCCATCGTTGATCGCCTTGAAGTGATCGATATCGACCAGCAGCAACCGGACCGGGCCTTCGCTGCCCAGCTCTAGCGCATGATCAAGCAGCGCGCGGCGGTTGAGCAGGCCGGTCAGCGGATCGGTGCGCGCCAGCTCGCGGCTCTGGCGCTGGAGCGTCAGCAGGTCGATCACGGTGTGGAAGTGCGAGTGGACCATGTGCAGCTGGAATAGCGCTGCGACCGACAGGCTGACCGCGACCGCCAGGTCCATGCGATTGCCCGAGGTGTAGAGCAGCACCAGCATCGGCACCAGGTTGATCACCAGGTTGAGCACCGCGGCGGTGCGCGCGCTGGACAAGCAATAGGCGGTGGAAAAGGCCCCCAGCGCGATGATGATCGGGTAATAGATCCGTTCTTCCGGCGGGGCGCCCAGCCAGGAATAGACGCACCAGGCGCTGCAACTCACGGCAATCAGCGAGGAGCTGACCGTGGCATCGCGCACGAACCGGCGCGAACGGCGGACCGAGGTGGAAAGGCGCAGGTCGCGGCTGAGGCTCCACACGCCGAGCAGGCAGAACACGGCGAGGGCAGCCGGCGTGCCATAGCGGACCCACCAGGTCGCACCTTCAGCCGCAGCTAGCGCGCCGGTCGGGGTGGTCAGGAACAGGGCAAAGAACAGCAGGCGCGAATTGTGCTGCATCTGCACCGCGCCGCGCACCACGAACTCGTCGCGGATCGCGTCGGGCACGTCGGGCAAGAAATAGCCCCGAAGCATGGCCGCCAGCCTGGTCATGGAACGGGAAGTTACGGGCAGGGTCTGAAATAATTCTTAAGCGCAACAGCGGCATAAGGGAGAAATTAACCATGCCGGCCTAGCCCTGCCGCCTCCACGGGGTCGCAACCGGGAGATACTTGCCATGCCGCATCAGGCGCCTGCCAATCCGAGCCTGCCCCAGAACGACACCCCGGCCGAGCAGGCCGCCCGCGCCGCGCAGCTGGTGGCCACGCAGGGGGTCTATGGCTGGACCACTTCGGTCCCGTCGCTGCCCGGTGCGCCGCTGCTGAATGGCGCTCCGCCGGCGAACGAGCAGCCGACGCTGACCTGGTTGATCCTGCTGGCCGACGAGCTGCTGGCGATCGTCAAGAACCACCTGGCGGTGAAGAAGCTGTGGGCCGAGCAGAACCTGCTGCCCGCCGCCCCCGCCGCCATCGCCGCTGAAATCGCCGCGCTGGCAGCGATCGAGCTGGCGATCGGGGCGATCAAGGACAAGATCGCCCACAATACGTCGGGCGGCACGATCTGGAGCCGGATTGCCGAAGATATCGAGCTGGCGCTGGGTGCGGCCGGAGCCGTCGCGCTTGATGCCGCACTGCGCGACCAGTTGGCGCACCTGTTTGACGTGGTCAGCCTGACCGCTGCCGAGCACGCTGCGCTGGGCAGCCGCACCCCGCGCGATCTGGAGCGCTACCGCGAACTGTTCCAGACGCTGACCCTGCCGGGGATTGGCTGGACCTTCCAGGACGATGCCGAGTTTGCCCGGCTGCGCGTTGCCGGCCCCAACGCGATCCTGATCAGGCAGATCACCACCCTGCCGGACAATTTTGCGCTGACCGCCGAGCGCTATGCTGCTGTCGTGAACGGCGACGATCTGGCCACCGCGCTCGCTGCGGGCCGGGTCTTCCTGTGCGACTATGCCGCGCTGAACAAGCTGGTGCCCGGATCCTATCAGGGCCAGGCCAAGTACGCTTACCGCCCGCTGGCGCTGTTCGCCGTCCCACCGGGCGGGGCCAGCCTGGTGCCGGTGGCGATCCAGTGTGGGCAGGATGGCTCGGTCGATCCGGTCTTCACGCCCAGCGTCCGGCCCGATGAGCAATGGGGTTGGGACATTGCCAAGTTCATCGTCCAGGTCGCCGATGGCAATTACCACGAGCTCGTCGCGCACTTGGCCCACACCCATCTGGTGATCGAGGCGCTGGCGCTGGCCACCCGCCGCCATCTGGCCGAAGTCCACCCGCTGTGGGCGCTGCTGGTGCCGCATTACGAAGGTACGCTGTTCATCAACAATGCCGCGGCCACTTCGCTGATCACGCCGGGCGGGCCGATCGACCATATCTTTGCCGGAACGATCGCATCGAGCCAGGCTCAGGCGGTCGCGGCGCGGCTGGAGTTTGATTTCACCCGGCGGATGCTGCCGCATGACCTGAAGGAGCGCGGGGTCGATGATGCCGGCGTGCTGCCGGACTATCCCTATCGCGACGATGCCCTGCTGGTCTGGCAGGCGATCCACCAATGGGTTTCTGGCTATGTCGGGCTGTACTATGCCGGCGATGCCGATGTGGCCGGCGATCCGGAACTGGCGGCCTGGTGCGCCGAATTGCAGGGCGAGGGGCAGCTCAAGGGCTTCCCCACGCTGACCACCGTGGCCGGGCTGATCGATGCCTGCACGATGATCCTGTTTACCTGCAGCGCCCAGCACGCAGCGGTCAACTTTCCGCAGAAGGACGTGATGGAATTTGCCCCGGCCGTGACCGGCGCCGGCTGGGAGGCCGCACCGCTGGAGCGGCAGGGCCATGATCGCAGCGACTGGCTGGATACCATGCCGCCGCTCGCCCCGGCATTGCAGCAGCTGGAAACGCTCTACCTGCTGGGTTCGCTCCACTACCGCCCGCTTGGTACCTACCAGTCGCGCGACTTTCCCTATCCGGCCTGGTTCCAGGATCCGCGCGTTACCGGGCCGGAAGGGCCGCTGGTGCGGTTCCAGGCCAGCCTGCAGGCGGTGGAGACGCGGATCGTGGCGCGCAATGCGCAGCGCCGGGTGGCCTATCCCTATCTGCTGCCGAGCCGGATCCCCACCAGCACCAACATCTGACAGCCCTGGCATCTGACAGCTCTGGCGGCGAGCGGGGATAGCCCTGCAACTTCACTTGGCGTTCAGGCAGGCTCTGGCTATAGGCTGGCCCCATGCCAGAAATGCCCAACGCCCGTTCGCCGCTAAAGCTCGCTCTGATGGTCACCGCCGCTGCGGCGATGCTGGTTACCGCCGGGTGCGCCGGGCGGGGCAACAAGGCCAAGGATACGGCCTTCGTCGCGCGCGATGTCGATACGCTCTACATGGCGGCCAAGGACCGGCTCGATAAGGGTGATACCCGCCTGGCCGCTGCCCTGTTTGACGAGGTGGAGCGCCAGCATCCCTATTCGCCCTGGGCCCGCCGCGCCCAGCTGATGAGCGCATTCTCGTATTATGTGGCGCGCGATTACACCAAGGCGATCCAGTCGGCGCAGCGCTTCCTGTCGATCCACCCGGGCAACCGCGATGCACCTTATGCCTATTACCTGATCGGCCTGAGCTATTACGAGCAGATCAGCGACGTCAGCCGTGACCAGAAGATCACCCGACTCGCGCTCGATTCGATGAACGAAGTGGTGCGGCGTTATCCCAACACCCGCTATGCCTCGGACGCGCGGCTCAAGATCGACCTGATCAACGATCACCTGGCCGGCAAGGAAATGGAGATCGGGCGGTTCTATCAGCGGTCGGGCCGCTGGCTCGCCGCCAACCTGCGCTTCCGCAACGTGATCGAAGGCTATCAGTCGACCAGCCATACCCCCGAAGCGCTTTATCGCATGGTCGAAAGCAACCTGGCGATCGGCGTTCCGGCCGAGGCGCAAAAGGCCGCTGCCGTGCTCGGCACCAACTATCCGGGCAGCGAGTGGTACAAGAAGGCGTTCGACCTGATGCAGAAGTACGCGCCGAACACCCCCGCCACCTGATTTAGCCGGGCTTAGCCGGGGCCCTGCGGCCGGCGGCTGGCCTCTGCTTCGATCCGTCGTTGCGCTTCGCGGGCAGCCTCGCTGCTTCGCGCCGCGGCGTCGCGCAGGGCAGCGGCGGCGCGGCGCTGGGCTTCCGCCGCTTCTGGGCCCAGATTGATATCGACCCCAACCGGCGTGCCGCCCACCTCGGTACTGATCACCGCGCGGCCGTTCTCAAAGCGTACCTGTGCATCGCCGAGCGGGATCTCGGGGAGGGGTAGCGCATCGGGCGCGTCGAGCGGCTCGACCGGTCCGCTCGGATTGGGCCGCGGGCGGGCCGGGGCTGGCGGCGCCCCGCGGGCTGAGCGCATGAAGTCACGCCAGATCCGGGCTGGCAGGCCGCCCCCGGTCACTCCCTGGAGCGGGGTGTTGTCATCATTGCCGACCCACACGCCCACCACCAGATCGCCCGAATAGCCCACGAACAGGGCATCGCGATTGTCCTGGCTGGTTCCGGTCTTGCCGAAGGCCGCCCTGCCCGGGGCAGCGGCGCGGCCGGTCCCGGCTTCGACCGTCCGGCGCAGCATGGTTTCGATATCCTCGTGCACCTGGCCCGAAAAGCGCGCTGGACCGGACACCAGCCATTCGAACCAGCCCTGTTCTTCCGCCGGAAAGGCGCGCGGTTTGACCGGGTAACTGTTGCCGGCCACCCCGGCATAGGCTGCGGTCAGCTCAAGCAGGGTCATCCCCGAGGTACCCAGCGCCACGGAAGGATCGCCCGGCTCCATCGGCGCGGTCACCCCCATGGCACGCGCCAGGGAAATCACCTTTCGATCGCCGACCTGGTTGAACAGCCGGACGGTGGCGACATTGCTTGATGTGGCAAAGGCATCGCGCAGCGTGATCGTGTCCGAATAGCGATCGGCGTAGTTTTTGGGCCGGTAGCCGCCGGTCAGGATCGGGCGGTTGTCGATCCGGTCATCGGGCTCCCACCCATCCTTGAGGGCGGCAAGATAGACGAACAGCTTGAAGGTGGAACCCGGCTGGCGCCGCGCCTGGGTGGCGCGGTTGAAGGGCGATGCCGCGTAATCGCGCCCGCCGACCATCGCCACCACTTCGCCGGTTGGGCGCATGGCCACCAGCGCGGCCTGGGCCTGGCCAAGCCCGGCCCGGGCGATCGCATTGCGTGCGGCGCGCTGCAGGCGGGTGTCGAGCGTGGTCCGCAGCGTTTCACGGGCATAGCCGCTTTCGTTTTCGGCGCGAATTTGCGGCAGCACCCAGTCCGCGAAATAGGTCCCGCTGGGCAGTTCGTTGCGGCTGCGCAGGTCAAGCTGCGGGTAAGGCATCGCGGCGGCGGCATCGGCGGTCAGGTATCCTTCAGCCACCATCGCCGCCTTGACCAGTTCCATCCGCTTCTTGGCAGCGGCATAGTTGCGCGTGGGGGCAAGGCGCGATGGCGCCTGGACCAGACCGGCCAGCATCGCGGCCTGGGCCGGCGTCAGCCGTTCGGGCTGGCGGTAGAAGTAATGCAGCGAGGCGGCGCGCAGGCCATAGGTATTGTCGCCGAAATAGGCGTTGGAGAGATAGCGCTCGAGGATCTCGTCCTTGCTCAGCCAGGCCTCCAGCCAGAACGCGATCAGCGCCTCGCGCGCCTTGCGGGTCAGGCTCCGCTCGGGCGTAAGAAAGGTGAACTTGGCCAGCTGCTGGGTGATCGTGCTGCCGCCCTGGGTGCGGCTTGAGGTGATGTTGCTTGCCACCGCCCGGGCAATCGAGCGCGGATCGACCCCCCAGTGCGAATAGAACCGCCGGTCCTCGATCGCGATGAAGGCCTGCTTGACGTGGGGCGGCAGCTCGGCCGCCTTGACGGGCCGGTCAACGATCGCCCCGTTACGCGCAAACGGCGTGCCATCAGCCGCGAGCAGGGTGATCTGCGGCGGGGCGATCGGCTCCAGCGATTTGGACAGCGGCGCAGTCAGCGCCAGCCAGGCGATCAGCAGTGCAAAGAGCAGCAGCAGCGCTTGGAATGAGCGCTTGAACCACCACCACTTGCCGCGGGTCTGGGCCGGCAGCGGCGCTGGCGCCATGCCCTCGTGCGGCGGCAACGCACCTGGGGGCAGGGCCGGATCCCAGCCGCCCGGCGGCAACGCGTTAATCGGCGATGTCCGGAAGGTCTTGCCAAACAGGCCCAAGACAATGCTGCTCCCTTGCCGAACGTGGCGTGAACCGTTGGCGACGATATCGGCGCACCTGGGGTGCTTGTGAAGAGGCAACCCCGCAAATGACGTCAACGGATCGACCAGCGCTGTGCGCAGCCCGCCAGTCCGCTGGCGAACCGGTTTCTACTCCGCAGGTTGACATTTGGGTCCGACGGGCGCTGAATTGCGCGCGACATGCTTTCGCAGAAGACCCGCTATACGATCCGCGCGCTGCAACACCTGGCCGATCACTATCGTGAGGGGCCGATCCGGCTGGACGCGATTGCCGAGGCGCAGAATATCCCGCGCAAGTTCCTGACCGTGATCCTCTCCGAAATGGGGCGCGAAGGGCTGGTCGTCTCAACCCGCGGGCGCGATGGCGGCTATGAACTGGCGCTGCCGCCGGTCGACATCCGCTATGGCGATATCATCCGCCTGACGCGCGGCAGCCTGGCCCTGGTCCCCTGCGCCAGCCGCAACGCGCACGAGCATTGCCAGAACTGCCTGCCCGAGGCCGAATGCCGCCTGCGCGGGCTGATGCTGACCCTGCGGGATGAGATGGCGACCATGCTCGATCGCATGACTCTGGCCGATCCGATCACGCTGGAACCGCCCTTCGCGGATAGCTGATCGGAACGGCCAACAAGCTGCCGCAAGAAAGCGGCGCTTCGTCGGCGGCAAGCAAAAACTACATTGTCTATCGGAATGGTGGAGATAGCTTGCGGGCGAAAGGAATCGTCCGATGCAACGCTCTCGCCCCCTGCCGGTCCGCCAGCCGAACTCTGCGCCGAGTGATGCCACCGAAGCCGCGCTGCGCGCTGCGGCCGAAGCGATTGGACGGTTGCAATTCGGGGTGGTCCAGCTGGTCGTGCACGACGGCCGCGTGGTCCAGCTCGAGGTGACGGAGCGCCAGCGCTTCGCCTGACCAGTTCGCGGGGCCGGCGGCGCATGGCCGGCCTCGCAACCCATATCCCGCAGACCGGACCGCCGGATGCGACCCGACCCAAACCTTGGAGCCGAGTCATGCATCCGTTCGTCCGTTCCGTTCTGCTGGCTAGCGCCGTTGCGCTGCCCGCCACTGCCTATGCCAATCCTGTTGTAACCGACGCTGCCACCGAAGCCGCCGCGTCGGTCGCGCAGGATGGTGATGAAACCACCGCCACGACCGCCAGCAGCGACGTGATCATCGTCACCGCCCGCCGCCGCCAGGAAACGGCGCAATCGGTGCCGCTCGCAATCTCGGTAATCCGGGGGGATTCGATCGAATCGACCGGTAACTTCAACGTCGTGAAGCTGCAGCAGCTCGCCCCGACGCTGCAGGTTTATACCTCCAACCCGCGCAACACATCGGTCAATATCCGCGGGCTTGGCGTGCCATTCGGCCTGACCAGTGACGGGTTTGAACAGGGCGTCGGAATCTATGTCGACGATGTCTACAACTCCCGCGTCGCAGCCGCGACGTTTGACTTCCTCGATGTCGAGCAGGTTGAAGTGCTGCGCGGGCCGCAGGGCACGCTCTATGGCAAGAACACCACCGCCGGGGCGATCAACATCACCACCAACCAGCCGACTTTCGAGTTCGAGGGGCGAGCGGAGCTGAGCGTTGGCAATCTCTCCTATCGCCAGGCCAAGGCAGCGGTCTCGGGTCCGCTGTCGGATACCATCGCTGCGCGCGTGGCGGTTGCCACCACCAGCCGGCGCGGGACGCTCTACAACACCCGCACTCAGCGCTGGATCAATGAACAGGATAACCTCGGCCTGCGCGGCCAGCTGCTGTTCAAACCGAACGACGATCTCAGCATTACCCTGTCAGGCGATTACAGCACGCAGGATCCCTATGGCTTCGGCACAGCCTTCGTTCGCGTCGGCACCACCCAGCGCGCCTTGAACCGCCAGTACGAGGCGCTGGTCGCCGCGATCAACGCGGCCAATCCGGGCCGCAACTATGCGGTGCCCAGCCGCAACATCTATGACCGGCTGACCGATATCGATGCCACCCTGCAGGCCGGCAACAAGATCGGCGGTGCATCGCTGCGGGTCAAATGGGACGTGGGCAGCGGCACCTTCACCTCGATCTCGGCCTGGCGGTTCTGGGACTGGAAACCGCAGAACGATCGTGACTTTACCGGCCTGTGGATCGTGTCGAAGTCGCAGAACCCCTCGCAGCAGGATCAGTACAGCCAGGAATTCCGCTACAACTATTCCGGCGACAGGCTCGATTTCGTGGTCGGCCTGTTCGGCTTCAAGCAGCGGATCAATACGCAAGGGACCGAGCAGCAGGGCAGCGATGCCAGCCGCTGGAGCCTGACCGGCGCGCAGGCGGCCGACGCCTCGATCCTCGCCGGGCTGACGGCTAGCAACACCCAGTACCTCAAGAGCGACAGCGCCGCGCTCTATGGCCAGGTCAGCTACAAGCTGACGCCCGAGCTGACGATCCAGCCCGGTGTGCGGATCAATTACGACAAGAAGGAAGGCTTCTATCAGCGCGTGGTGACCACCGGCGCGGGCACGGTGATTGCGTGCAACCCGGTTCCCGCAGCCGGGACCGTGCTGGCCGCGCAGTGCGGGGTCTATCAGCCGCAAAGCACCGCGCCATCGGTCAGTGACTGGAACTTCAGCTACGATCTCAACCTGAACTACAAGCTGTCGCGTGATGTGCTGGCCTATGCGACCTATGCCAAAAGCTTCAAGACGGTCGGCATCAACCAGAACGGCCTGCCGCTCAACAGCGCGACCAACCTGCCCGATCTGTCGGCCGGTACGGTCAAGCCGGAATCGGTCAACCATTTCGAGATCGGCCTCAAGACCTCGTTCCTGAACCGGCTCGCCACGTTCAATGTCGCCGCCTACCGGACGACGATCGACGATTTCCAGGCAACGGTGAACGGCGGCCAGTTCGGCACGGTGCGCGGCTATCTTGCCAATGCCGAGCGGGTCCGCTCGCAGGGGTTCGAGGCGGACTTCAAGATCCGCACGAGTGATCGCTTCACCGCCTACACCAACCTGGCCTACACGGACGCCAAGTACGTCAAGTTCACCAACGCGCCGTGCCCGCCCGAACTCTCCGGCGGCACGCTGCAGCCAGTGGGCGCTACGCCGGACTATTCCAATGCCGGGCGGCCGGGCACGCTCAGCCCGCGCCAGTGCGACATTTCCGGACAGGATCTGCCGGGCGTTTCCAAGTGGTCGTTCTCCTATGGGGCAGAGGTCAACACCCCGGTCACCCTGCTCGGCAAGGACGGGCAGGTCTACTTCGGGGTCGACGGCAATTACCGCTCGGACTGGAACTCCAACGCCTCGCCCTCGATCTATACCAAGGTCGATGGCTATGCCCTGACCAACTTCCGCCTCGGCTTCCGGGGTGAGGGGGTCGAGCTGTTCGGCTGGGTCCGCAATGCTTTTGACGTGAACTACATTGAGCTGCTCCAGGTCGCACCGGGCAATGTCGGGCTGATTGCCGGCACACCGGGGGACCAGCGGACCTTCGGGGCGACGCTCAAGCTGTCGATCTGACGAACCGGCTTCCGGCGGCGGGTGATCTCCTCTCCTCGTCTGCCGTCGCCGGAAGTCATCGCGATCCCTTCCATCCGGGGATCGCCTTGCGGAGGCGGGGTAGCTGCGGCTGCCCCGCCTCTTAGCGCCTGTGGACGGTGGGGTTTGCCCTGCGCATCATGTGCCGCTAGAACAGTCCGCGAACATGCTGACCCGCTTATCCATCCGCAATGTCGTTTTGATCGAGGCGCTCGACCTCGATTTTGCGGGCGGACTGGGCGTGCTGACCGGGGAGACCGGGGCCGGCAAATCGATCCTGCTCGATGCCCTGGGCCTGGTGCTGGGCGGTCGGGCAGACTCGGGGCTGGTCCGCGCCGGGGAGGATCAGGCCAGCGTTACCGCCAGCTTTGAATTCACGCGCTTGCCCGATGTGGTGAAGGCGGCGCTGGCTGAGGCAGAGGTCGATGTCGAGCCGGGTGAGCCGCTGATCCTCAAGCGCCGGGTCAAGGCCGATGGCGGCTCCAAGGCCTTCATTAACGATCAGCCGGTCGGCGTCGCCCTGCTGCGCGAACTGGCCCCGGCGCTGGTCGAGCTGCACGGCCAGCACGATGACCGCGGTCTGGTCAATCCGCGCGGCCACCGCGCGCTGCTCGATCGCTACTGCGGCGGCGATGCGGCGGGGGTGGAGGCAGCCTGGCGCGAATGGCGCACGCGGGTCGATGCCCTGGCCGCGGCCCATGCTGCCCTTGATCAGGCGGCGGCAGACCGCGACCTGATCGTCGCCCACCTGGCCGAACTCGCCGCGCTCGAACCGGTCGAGGGTGAGGAAGAGGAATTGGCCAGCGCCCGCGCCGATATGCAGAAGGGCGAACGCCTCTCGGGTGACCTTGCCGAATTGCAGCACCTCTGGGCCGGATCGGATTCGGCGCTGGCGGCGCTGCGCGGCGCGGCGCGGCGGCTGGACCGGATCGCGCCCGAGCATCCCCTGCTAGCCGAGGCGCTCGCCGCGCTCGACCGTGCGGTGATCGAAGCCAGCGAGGCGGAGGACAGGCTGGCCCGCGCAGCCGAGGCGCTGAGCCACGATCCCGCGATGCTCGACCGGATCGAAACCCGCCTGTTCGACCTGCGCGCTGCGGCCCGCAAGCATCATTGCACGGTCGATGAATTGCCCGCCAAGATGCGGTCCCTGCGCGCCGCGCTCGATGCGATCGAAGGCGGCGAGGCCGATCTGGCCGCGCTTGAGGCCGCTGCGGCAAAGGCGGGCGAGGACTATCGCGCCAAGGCCGAGGCGCTCTCGGCCACGCGCCAGGCCGCTGCGGGCAAGCTTGATGCGGCGGTCGCGGCTGAACTGGCCCCGCTCAAGCTCGACGCTGCGAAGTTCCGCACCAGCGTTACCGCCCTGCCGGAGGACCGCTGGGGTCCATCCGGGATCGATGCGGTCGAATTCCTGATCTCCACCAACCCGGGCGCGGACTTTGCGCCGCTGGCCAAGATTGCCTCGGGCGGCGAACTGTCGCGCTTCATCCTTGCGCTCAAGGTCGCGCTGGCCGAGCAGGGCGGGGCGGCAACGGTGATCTTCGACGAGATTGACCGCGGCGTTGGCGGCGCAGTCGCCAGCGCGATCGGCGAACGGCTGGCGCGGCTGGCCAGCGGCGGGCAATTGCTGGCCGTCACCCACAGCCCGCAGGTCGCCGCGCGGGGCAGCCAGCATTACATGATCGCCAAGTCGAGCGAGGGCACGGTCACGCGGACCTCGGTCGTGCTGCTGGATAGCGCAGGGAGGCAGGAGGAAATCGCCCGGATGCTCTCCGGCGCAGAGGTTACCGCCGAAGCGCGGGCCCAGGCGGATCGGCTGCTGGAGGGGGTGTGAACAACCCGGCGCTCGAACGCCCGGTCTGGTCGATGCTGACCGGGCCGCAGGCCGGTCTGGCCGTCGCGACCGGCGCGGCGGTGCGGATCGATCCGCGCTATGGCCCCTTCGCGGCGGCGCGTGACCAGTCAGACGAGGCACAGGCGGCGCTGGCGGCCACCCTGGCTGGACCTGACGATACGATCTGGCTGGTCGAGCGCGAAGAATGGCCGGCCCCGGCCGGCACGCGGGTGGTCCGGGTTGCGCCGCTGTTGCAAATGGTGGCCGACAATCCCGCACCGCTGCGCGCGGAAGACGGCCCCTTCGTGGCGCTTGGCGCGGACGATGTGGCCGAAATGACTGACCTCGCGCTCGCAACCGAACCCGGTCCATGGGGCCCACTGACGCACCAGTACGGCCAGTTCTGGGGCCTGCGCGAGGACGGACGACTGCTGGCCATGGCGGGCGAACGGATGCGGCCCGCGCCGGGCCTGGCCGAAGTGAGCGGTGTCTGCACCTGGCCCGACCAGCGCGGGCGGGGTCTCGCCGGTGCACTGATCCGCCAGGTGATGGCGGGCCAGATCGCGCGCGGCGATGTGCCCTATCTTCATTCCTACGCCGGCAATGCCAGCGCGATACGGCTCTATGAATCACTTGGCTTCCGTGCCGCGCGCGAGATGGTGGCGACCGTGCTGGCGCTGGCGTGAACAGCCCGGCATCTGGCAAAGCCCCCTCCTCTTCAGAGGAGGGGGTTGGGGGTGGTGGTTCGACGCGCCAGGGCTTGCTCAATCGGGCTGCGCAAATGCGCCGCAACATGCCTGAACCTGAACGCAGAATCTGGATGGAGCTGCGCGACAGTCGATTCCGTGGATTCAAGTTCCGGCGGCAGGCTGTGATCGGCAATCGGATTGTCGATTTCTTTTGTCCAGCCAAAGGCCTGGTCATCGAAATTGATGGCGACACCCACGATTCCAACAGTGATATTGCTCGCGATCGCCGGATGGAGCGAGACCATGGATATGCTGTAGTGCGCTTCTCGAATGATGAGGTGATGCGAAATCTGGATGGCGTTCTGACCGCACTAGAGAAGGCGCTTGAACGTCAGCCCGATCGCTGGTTGAAACGATGCGATCACCACCCCCCAACCCCCTCCTCTGAAGAGGAGGGGGAGCGAGAACCATGACGCAGCCCTTAGACCTTTCCGAAGCGGACGCCGCCAATGAACTGATGCGGCTGGCGAAGCAGATCGCCTATCATAACAAGCGCTATCACGCTGAGGATGCGCCGGAGATTTCCGACGCGGACTATGACGCACTCGTGCGCCGCAATGCCGAGCTGGAAGCGGCCTTTCCGCACCTGATCCGGCCCGACAGCCCGCGCCGCCAGGTCGGGCACGAGGTCGCCGCCTCGCCACTGGCCAAGGTCACCCACGAAGTGCGGATGATGAGCCTCGACAACGCCTTTGCGGACGAGGACGTGGCCGATTTCGTCGCGCGGGTGCGGCGCTATCTTAACCTGCCCGACGATGCCGCAGTGGCGATGACCGCCGAGGACAAGATCGACGGGCTGTCTTGCTCGCTGCGCTATGAGCACGGCAAGCTCGTGCGGGCGGCGACCCGGGGCGATGGGCAGGTGGGCGAAGACGTGACGCCGAACGTCGCCACCATCGCGGACATTCCGCAGGTGCTGCAGGGCGCGGTGCCCGAAGTCTTCGAGATCCGCGGTGAGGTCTATATGGCCAAGGCCGATTTCGTGGCGCTCAATGCCGCGCAGGAGGCGCGCGGGGACAAGGTCTTTGCCAACCCGCGCAATGCCGCCGCCGGGTCGCTGCGGCAGAAGGACGCAACGGTTACCGCGGCGCGCCCATTACGCTTCCTGGCGCATGGTTGGGGCGCGGCTTCGGCAGTGCCGGGCGACACCCAAAGCGAAGTGATGGCGGCAATTGCGGCTTGGGGCGTGCCAGTCTCACCGCTGCTGGTGCGGTGCGAAACCGTCGAGGCGATGTTGAGCCATTATCGCAGCATCGAGCATCAACGCGCTGATCTGCCTTATGATATCGACGGCGTGGTCTACAAGGTTGATCGGCTCGACTGGCAGGAGCGGCTGGGCTTTGTCGCCAAGGCGCCGCGCTGGGGGATTGCCCACAAGTTCCCGGCCGAACGCGCCGAAACGACGCTGGAAGCGATCGACATCCAGGTCGGCCGGACCGGCAAGCTGACCCCGGTCGGGCGCCTGAAACCGGTCACGGTGGGCGGGGTGGTGGTGGCCAATGTCACGCTCCACAACCGTGACGAGATTGCCCGGCTGGGCCTGCGCGTGGGGGACCGGGTGGTGCTGCAACGCGCCGGTGACGTGATCCCGCAGGTGGTTGAGAACCTGACCCGCGAGGTGCCGCGCGCGGCCTATGCCTTCCCCGATCACTGCCCCGAGTGCGCCAGCGAAGCCGTTGCCGAAGAGGGCGAGGTTGACGTGCGCTGCACCGGCGGGCTGATCTGTCCGGCGCAGCGGGTCGAACGGCTCAAGCACTTCGTCAGCCGCGCCGCGCTGGATATCGAGGGGCTGGGCGAGAAGACGATCATCGAGTTCTTCGGGCTCGGCTGGCTGGAAAGTCCGGCTGATATCTTCCGGCTAAAGGCGCGCCGCAGCGAGATCGTCGGTCGCGAGGGCTGGCAGGATAAGTCTGTGGACAACCTGTTGGCAGCGATCGAAGCCAAGCGCGCACCCGATGCCGCGCGGCTGCTGTTTGGCCTCGGCATCCGCCATGTCGGCGCGGTGACCGCGCGCGACCTGCTGAAGCGCTTCACCACGCTGGAAGCCCTGCGCACGGTTGCCGAGGCCGCGCACGGCGGCGATGCTGAGGCGCTGGCCGAATTGACCGGTATCGACGGGATCGGCCCGGCGGTGGCGGAGGCGCTGGGCGACTTCTTCCACGAACCGCACAACGTGGCGGTGTGGGAAGACCTGCTCTCCGAAGTCAGCCCGCCGCCATACGTCGTCGAGACAAAGGACAGCGCCGTGGCCGGCAAGACCGTGGTCTTCACCGGTGCGCTCGAAACGATGAGCCGGGATGAGGCGAAAGCCCAGGCGGAGCGGTTGGGGGCCAAGGCGGCGGGATCGGTTTCGGCCAAGACCGACCTGGTGGTGGCCGGGCCGGGTGCCGGGTCAAAGCTCAAGAAGGCGCAAGAGCTAGGTATCGAGGTGATTGACGAAGCTGGCTGGGCGGAAATCGTCAAAGCCGCGGGTTAGGGCTAGTTCGCGGCTTCCCGCTCGCCCGGCAGCCGACCCAGCGCCAATCGGTGACACGGGATCGGTTGCTGTCCGCTTCAATTTTCGCCGATCCCCTCAGCCCAGTTCATTGCCGGGCCAGCTTTGCAAATCCGATCGTAGAGCGCGCGGTTTTCCTTGATCCACAGCATGCCCTTCATGTCTTCCAACTCAAGCGGCTGGTCGAAGCGGAGCCCGCATTCGCCCCCGCGCACCCACATCACAGTGCTGAACAGCGCGAGTTCATGGAAACTCAGCACCAGCGATTGGCCTGTGGCTAGCGGGCGATCAATTCTGAGACGCGCCCCGGTCAAGGAGATATCGTCGATCAGGCACGCGCGCTTCTCGTGGGTCAGGATCAATGCCGCCGAAACGCCCAGGCGCAAGCGGTTGAAGGTGCGGTGACCCATCGCGGGGCGGTTTGGCGGTTGAAAGCCCATGCCGCCGCTATAGCCGCCAGGGGTTAAGCAAGCCCTATTGATGCTGTCCGGCCTGCGGCCCAGGCGAGCGGCTGGGCGTTGGTTCAAAATTCAGGAAGGCGCAGAACCTTGGTATCAGGGTGATTAACGAGGCTGCCTGGGCAGAGATTGTCCGCGTGGCCCCGTAAAAACCCGTAGCATGGCTAACTTCTCCTTAACGCGAAAAGCGTAATACTCCCCGTCACTTGCTGGCTTCGGCCATTGAGAAGGGGTTGCTTATGTCGCTTTTTCGGAAACTGCTGCGCGATGAGCGCGGTGCTGCTGCGGTAGAACTGGGCCTGATTCTGGGCCTGATGGTGATCGCGATGTTTGGCGCGCTGAGCGGGCTTGGCAACGAGGTCACCAACTCGTTCTCCACCACCGCGCAGAAGTACAGCGAAGCCGCCCGCTAAGCCAGGTAACTGCGGCGATTAGGAGTGCTCCTGAGCCTCGGCAATCGGGGCTCGGGTCCGCCTGAGCGCGACGATCAGCACACCGGTCAGCGCAATGGCTGAGCCGACAATCATCTGCGTATCGAGCTGGTCGTTGGTGATCACCACGCCCAGGGCGATCGTCGCCAGCGGCGTGATAAGCGTCAGCGGCGCGATCAGGTTCGCTTCATAGCGGGCGATCAGCACGTAGAAGAGCGTGTGCGCCCCAACCGAGACGACCAGCGCGGAAAAGACAACTGCTGCCACGAACGGCCAGCCGACTGCCGCCAAGTGGCCCCAGTCCGGCGCTTCAAGCCAAAGACTGAGCGGGGTGAGCAGCAAGGCGCTGGTCATCCCGACCCAGGCCTGAAAGCGCAGCGGCGCGATATCGTCCATCTGCTTCATCAGCACCGCGCCAAGCGAGCCGCTGGCCGCCCCAGCCAGGACCAGCAGCAGACCGAACGAGATCGCCAGCCCCGGCTGCCACACCACCACCAGCACCCCTGTCAGGGTCAGGGTAATGCCAAGCGCGCGGCGCCAGTGGATCCGCTCGCCCAGGATCAGGATCGAGAGCAGCGTGGTGATCGGCACCCCGGCTTGGCTGACGACCGCGGCCGCCGAGGGCGAGACGGTCTGCAGCGCCACGAACATCAGCGCAAAGCTGCCGCCGCCCATCAGCAGGCCGACCGCGATAATCCGCCAGGTGGGCTTTGGCATTGGTCGCAGCCAGGGCAGGGTAACCGCCGCGACAATCGCAAAGCGGATCGCGGCATAGAGCAGCGGCGGTACCTGCCAATCGGCCACCACGATCTTGCTGACGATATTGTTGGTCGCCCAGATCAGGCAGATGCCGACCAGTATCAGGAAATCGCGCAGGTTCACTGGCGGATCAGTACCTGGCCCAGTCGGGCAGCTGACCGGGGCGGGCGGTTCGCGATGTGGCACCGCTGCGCTTGCGCAGCCACAGGATCGACCAATCGCCATTGACCAGCCGCGCGGCCAGCCGCAGCCCGGCCTTGCGGGCGGCGCGGCGGACCTGGGCTTCCTGCGTTTCGAGCAGGCCGGCCAGCAGCAGGTGCCCGCCCGGGACCATGTGGCGCGCGAAATCGGGGGCCAGGCCGATCAGCGGCCCGGCCAGGATATTGGCGATGATCAGGTCATAGGGCCCGCGCGCATCGAGCAGCGGGTGGGCCATGCCGTCTGCCACCAGCATGGTCAGCTCCCCGGCGCGGGCACCCATCGGAACTGCATTGGCGGCGGCATTGTCGGCCACCACGTCCAGGCAGACCGCATCGATATCGCTCGCCGTCGCCAAAGCGCGCGGCCAGAGGTGCAGCGCCGCAAAGGCCAGCAGGCCCGTCCCGGTGCCGATATCGGCCAGATTGCGCACCACCACGCCCTGGCGCTTCATGTGGGTCAGCATGGTCAGGCAGCCGGCGGTGGTGGCGTGCTGGCCGGTCCCGAAAGCCTGGCTGGCGGGAATGCAGAAATCGCGCAGGCCGGCCTGGTTCAGCGGCGGATGCTCGGGCGTATGGACGTGGAACACGCCGGCATGGATCGGCTCCAGCCCGCTCTGGCTGGCGGTCAGCCAATCGACTTCGGGCAATTGCTCGATCGTCAGGCTGGGCGGGTCGTCGGCGAACAGCGCGAGCACTGCGGCCTTGTCCGCCTTGCCCGGCTTGCGCGGCAGCCAGGCTTCCAGCTGCCAGTCATCGGGCTTGTCCTCGGCAATCTCGCTGCCGGAGATGACGATATCCGGATCCCAGTCCCAGGCGTCCTCATGCGCCAGCAGCGCGGCCTCGATCACCGGACGCGGGGCGAAAGCGATCAGCTTCCAGCTGGTCATTTCGGCGCCACCGTTTCGCGCGCCAGCCGCTCGGCAAAGCGCTGGCCAGCAGCGGCGGCATAGAGCGCGCAGGCATCCGGCTTGACCAGTGGCTGGCTGCCCGAAAGGCGCGGGAACAGGTCGCTGGCGGAAGGGTGCGGGGTAACGATGATCTCGCAGGGCAGCGCGGCAATGACCGCCAGGCCCTGGCGGATCGCCTTCACTCGCTCGGGATGGTCGACAAAGCGATAGCCGTCGGCCGAGATGGTCGAGGTGCTGTCGGCATAGGCAATGGTCCGGCACTGCGCGCCCTCGCACTGCTGCCAGGTCCAGCTGGTCGATCCCGGCGAATGCGCCGGGTTGGCCCAGGCGGTGAAGTGGACACCGCCCGCCACCAGCGCCGTGCCATGCGGCTGGGTCTTCGCCACCTTGACCGGCCGCATCGGTTCCTTGCGCAGCAGCGGGGCCTGCGGATCGGTGGGATCGGGCTGGCCGCTTCGCAGGACCGCAGCCTGGTTTGGCCCGGCGATCACCTTGGCGCCGGTGCGGCGCTGAAGTTCGGCGACGGCCCCGGCATGATCGAAATGCTCGTGGCTGACCAGGATCCAGCGGATCGCCTTCACCGGGAAGCCGAGCTTGCGGACATTCTCCAGCACCAGGTCAGCCGCCTGGGGAATGCCGCCATCGAGCAGCACCAGGCCGCCGGGCGTCTGCACCAGCAGCGTGGTGATGCCGCAGGTTCCGATATACCAGGTGTTGCCGAAGACATGGGCGGGCGGCGCCGGATCACCCCAGCCATCGCGCCCGGCGCAGGCCTTGGCCATGTCGCGCTCAGCCTGCGGGCGCGGGATATGCATCTGCGGGGATGCAGGTGCAGCGAGACCAAGCGATAGGGCCACCACCACCCCCCGGCCCCCTNNCGTGGCTTTCGCCCCAGGTGGTGAAACGCAGCAGACGGCCGAAGGTGTTGAACGACATAGTGCTGCGGCTTTGGCCAAATTCACCGCGCAGTGCAAGCACCACCCCCCGGCCCCCTCCTCTGAAGAGGAGGGGGAGCCATTGACGGGGCGTTGAAGCCCCCTCCTCTTCAGAGGAGGGGGTTTGGGGGTGGTGCAGACTAGCGAACAAAGCTGGCTCCATTGGCATCGAGGACGGCCCCGGTCATGCTTTCTGGCGCGTCGAGTGCGCAGAACACGGCCATGGTCGCAATCTCTTCCGGGGTGGCGACCCGGCCGAGCGGGATATCGGCGAGCAAGCCCGGCCCACCCCGGCTGGCGAGGTAATCCCCGGCCATCGCCGTATCGGTAAAGCCCGGGCAGATCGCATAGCTCATGATGCCCTTGGCCGGGTAATGGCGGGCGATGGTCTTGTGCAGGCCGATCATCCCGGCCTTGGCGGCGGCATAGTGCCAGTGATCGGGCGAATCGCCGCGATAGGCGGCGCGGCTGGCGATGTGGACGATCCGGCCCTTGTGCCCCCCCTCCAGCCAATGCCGCACGGCAAAGCGCGACAGTTCGGCCGCGGCGGTCAGGTTGATCCGCAGCGAATCTTCCCAGTTATCGAGCCAGGCGATGTCCGAGAGGCTGAGCGGATTGGCCTGGAACAGCCCGGCGTTGTTGACCAGCACATCGATCCGGCCATGGGCCGAACGCGCCAGCGCTTCTTCCCAGATCCGGCTGGCGGCGGTCGGATCGGTCAGGTCCGCGCCGATCGTTTCAGCATCGTGGGCCTTGCTGGCATGGCCGATAACCGCGACTCCCCGGGCGGTGAGGGCAGACTTGATGGCGGCACCGATCCCGCGTGAGGAGCCGGTGACGAGAGCGGTAAGCTGGGTCATGCGTTCCGCTCTAGGACTTTGGGGCATGTGCGCCAAGCCGCCGCTTGCACGGCCTCGCGTTTTGACTATGGGGATGGTCGCGAAGGTGGCATGCGCCACTGCATGGAAGACTAAGGGGAACGCTCGCATGGCCGGAGCCAGCAACCGTCCGATTTCGCCGCATCTGCAGATCTGGAAATGGGGGCCGGGCATGCTGGTCTCGATCCTGCACCGCGCCACGGGTGATGGTCTGGCGCTGGTCGGCCTGGCCGTGCTGCTGTGGTGGCTGGGTGCGCTGGCCGGGGGCGAGGGCAGCTACCTCACCTTCACCCGCCACATGAAGGAATGGTACGGACAGGTCGTGCTGATCGGGCTGACCTGGGCCTTCTTCAACCACATGGCATCGGGCCTGCGCCACTTCGTGCTGGATATCGGCGCGGGTTATGAGCTCAAGAACAACGCGGTCTGGTCGATGCTGACCCCGCTGATCGCCCTGGCGCTGACTGGCGCCACCTGGGCCTATATCCTGCTGCGCTGAGGGAACGAGCGATGGGTAACGGAACCAATATCGGCCGCGTCCGCGGGCTTGGCTCGGCCAAGTCGGGCACGCACCACTGGATGCTGCAGCGCTTCACCGCGATCGGCAACCTGATCCTCGGCCTGTGGCTGCTGTTCTCGCTGGTCGGCCTGCCGGACCTGGGCTTCAAGGCGGTCAAGACCTGGGCGGCCCAGCCGCTCAGCGCCACCGCGCTCGTGCTGTTCGTGGCGACCACATTCTGGCACGCCCGGCTGGGCCTGCAGGTGCTGATCGAGGACTATGTCCACGAACACGCCAACAAGTTTGCCGCGATGGCGCTGCTGAACCTCGCCAGCTTTGGCGGGGCGGCCTTTGGCGTCTTCGCGATTGTCCGTATCGCTCTGGGAGCTGCCGCATGACCGCCGCCTACAAGATCATCGACCACACCTATGACACGGTGGTCGTCGGCGCGGGCGGTTCGGGCCTGCGCGCCACGATGGGCAGCGCCGAGGCCGGCCTGCGCACCGCCTGCATCACCAAGGTTTTCCCGACCCGTTCGCACACCGTCGCCGCCCAGGGCGGGATTGCTGCCTCACTGTGCAACAACACGCCCGATCACTGGACCTGGCACATGTACGATACCGTCAAGGGATCGGACTGGCTGGGTGACCAGGAC
>DKII01000038.1:0-122 GCA_002454125.1 Novosphingobium sp. UBA6722 | reverse complement strand
GACCAGGACGCGATCGAATACATGGTCCGCGAAGCGCCCCAGGCGGTCTATGAGCTGGAGCACGCCGGCGTGCCCTTCAGCCGCAACCCCGATGGCACGATCTACCAGCGCCCGTTCGGCGG
>DKII01000145.1:588-2598 GCA_002454125.1 Novosphingobium sp. UBA6722 | reverse complement strand
GATGAGGCGACCTCGGCGCTCGATGCCGAGAGCGAGCGGTTGGTCCAGCAAGCGCTGGAACGCCTCATGGCCACCCGCACCACACTGGTCATCGCCCACCGCCTCGCCACCGTGCGCGGGGCTGACCGGATCGTGGTGATGGATGGCGGCCGGATCGTCGAGACCGGCAAGCACGATGCGCTGAGCCGCGCCGGCGGGCTCTACGCGCGCCTTGCCGCGCTGCAATTCGACGAAGTGCCAAGCGAAGCCGTCAAATAGCATAGCTGCTGCATTCCGCGCGCGCGGGCGCAGGCGTAACAAGCCCCCAGGATTGGATTCAGGGGATCGCACATGCACCTTCGCGCTACCATTTTGCTCGCCGCCAGCTCGCTGGCCATCGGTCTGGCCGCGCCGGCCCAGGCGCAGGAGGCCAAGCCGGCCGCCCCTGCCGCCGCGCCGACTTCGGTCGAACAGCAGGATTCGATGAAGGACTGGGGCTTCGGCGTTCAGACCAAGTATGTCGACAAGTCGGTCAAGCCTGGCGACGATTTCAACCAGCACGTCAACGGGCTTTGGCTCAACCAGGCCGAGATCCCGGCTGACCGTTCCTCGACCGGCGGCTTCGTGCAGCTGCGCGACCTGTCGGAAGAGCGGATGAAGAAGATCCTTGAGGAAGCCGCCGCCGGGACCAACCCCGAAGGCAGCCCGCGTGCCCGCGTTGCCGCCGTGTGGAAGGCCTTCATGGATACCGACGCGATCGAACGCGCTGGCCTCGTCCCGCTCTATCCGACGCTGGAAAAGATCTACGCCGCCCGCACGCTGGAAGACCTGGTTGGCCTGTTCGCGACGCCGGGCATGGCCTCGCCGATCGGCATGGGCGTGCGCCCCGATGCCAAGAGCAGCTCCGTTAACGCGCTATATGCCGGGCAGGCCCAGCTTGGCCTGCCGGACCGCGACTATTACCTGGTCGACAGCCCCAAGAACCGCGAGATCGTGGCCAAGTACAAGGCTTACCTGACGCTCATCCTGGGTGAGGTCGGCTATCCCGATCCGGCCAAGGCCGCCGAAGCCGTTTTCCAGCTCGAAACCAAGATGGCCCGTGCCAACTGGGATCGCGCTCTGGGCCGCAACCGTGACCTGACTTACAACAAGATGCCAATTGCTGATTTCCTGGCCTTCGCGCCCGAAGTGCCGCTGCGCGCCGCGCTGGACAAGCAGGGCCTTGGCAATGTGAACGAAATCATCGTTGCCCAGGTCCCGCCGACCAAGGAGGAAATCGCTGCTGCCAAGCTGACGCCCGACCAGGCTGCCAAGCTTTCGGGCGGGGTTCCGGCGCTGGCCAAGCTGATTGCCAGCGAACCGATCGCCAACTGGCAGGCCTGGCTGGTCGCGCGCTATGTCACGAGCAAGGCCGCGGTCCTCCCCAAGCGGATCGATGATGCCCAGTTCGCCTTCTATGGCACGACCCTGTCGGGCCAGCCGCAGCAGCGCGCGCGGTGGAAGCGGGCGATCTCGGCAGTCGAAGGTTCGGTCGGCGAGCTGGCCGGCGAGGTCTATGCCGAGCGTTATTTCCCCGCAGCCAACAAGGCGGCGATGGAAAAGCTGGTCAGCAATCTCCGCGTAGCGATGGCGGCCAACCTCAAGGAGCTGACGTGGATGGGCCCGGCCACCCGGACTCAGGCCCAGGCCAAGCTGGACGCCTTCCGTCCGAAGATCGGCTACCCCAACAAGTACAAGACCTATGATGGTCTCGTGCTGCGCGCCGACAACGCTTTTGCCAATGCCCAGGCGGTCGATGCCTGGCAGCAGGCTGACAACCTCTCGCGTCTCGGCAAGCCGGTCGACAAGGACGAGTGGTTCATGTTCCCGCAGACGGTGAACGCCTATTACAATCCCTCGGGCAACGAGATCGTCTTCCCGGCCGCAATCCTGCAGCCGCCATTCTTCGCGCTGACCAATGACGACGCGGTCAACTATGGTGCGATCGGCGGGGTGATCGGCCACGAAATGGGCCACGGCTTCGACGACCAG
>DKII01000145.1:0-490 GCA_002454125.1 Novosphingobium sp. UBA6722 | reverse complement strand
TGGCAACCTGCGCGACTGGTGGACCCCGGAAGACAAGGCCAACTTCGAAAAGCTGACCGGCGCGCTGGTTGATCAGTACAATGCGCTTTGCCCGCTCGACGAAGGCAAGACCTGCATCAACGGCCGCCTGACACTGGGTGAGAACATTGGTGACCTTGGCGGCCTCAGCCTGGCCTACCGCGCCTACAAGCTCTCGCTTGGCGGCAAGGAAGCGCCGGTGATCGACGGCTATACCGGTGACCAGCGGTTCTTCATGGCCTGGGCCCAGGCCTTCCGCGTCAAGATGCGCGAAGCGGCGCTGCGCCAGCAGCTCCAAACCGATCCCCACTCGCCGGGCCAGTACCGGGTCAACGGGATCGTCCGTAACTTCGATGAATGGTACAAGGCGTTTGGCGTCCAGCCGGGCGACAAGCTCTACATCGCCCCGGAAAAGCGCCTGCGTATCTGGTAATTTGCCGACAAGTGGCGGGCGCGGCTTGACTTGGCCGCG
>DKII01000051.1:14187-14511 GCA_002454125.1 Novosphingobium sp. UBA6722 | reverse complement strand
GGCGCGGGTAAGTCCACGCTGTTCAAGATCATCACCGGCAAGGAAGTGCCCGACAGCGGCACGATCGAAATCGGCTCGACCGTGCACCTTGGCTACGTCGACCAGAGCCGCGATCACCTCGACCCCAAGCACAACGTCTGGGAAGAAATCTCCGACGGGCTCGATTACATGAAGGTCAACGGCCAGGACATGTCGACCCGGGCCTATGTCGGCGCGTTCAACTTCAAGGGCGCGGATCAGCAGAAGAACGTCGGCAAGCTCTCGGGCGGTGAACGCAACCGCGTCCACATGGCCAAGATGCTGAAGCAGGGCGGCAACGTGCTG
>DKII01000051.1:2806-14134 GCA_002454125.1 Novosphingobium sp. UBA6722 | reverse complement strand
AACGTGCTGCTGCTCGACGAACCGACCAACGACCTTGACGTCGAAACCCTCGCCGCGCTGGAAGACGCGATCGAGAACTTCGCCGGCTGCGCCGTGGTCATTTCGCACGACCGCTTCTTCCTTGACCGTCTGGCCACGCACATCCTGGCCTTCGAAGGCAACAGCCACGTCGAATGGTTCGAAGGCAACTTTGCGGCCTATGAAGAAGACAAGCGCCGCCGACTGGGCGATGCGGCGGATCGCCCGACCCGCCTGGCCTACAAGAAGCTGACGCGCTGACCGGTCAGGGGATCACCCAGGTCCCCTGCCAGTCCTGACCCGCACCACTGCGCGCGAACTGCGCGCGGCGGTGGCCGTCGTGCGCAAGGTAAAGCCAGTCGAGCGAAGTCGGTTCGATCAGCAACACGGCAAAGTTTTCGCGCGCCGGCAGCAGTTGTTCCTCGCTGGGGCGAATGCCCTCAACCTCTTCCGGCAAGCCGGAGCGCGGCTGGTCTGTGGGCGATCCCGGCGCGCCGACGGCCAGGTAGCAGCGCCGGGCATATTCGGAGGCCGCCGTCCAGGCCGCATCAGCGACCGGACCGGTCGTCTCGATCCGCGCCGGTCCGCGCAGCCGCAACTGGATCTTGGCATCGGGATCAAAGGCCAACACGCTCGCCATGCCGTCTGCCGCGATCGTGGCGGTCTTGGCGCTGCGGGCATCGGTGTGAAACCGCAGCAGGCCGATTTCGGGATCGCAGGCGCGCAGCACCATCATCCGGAGATCGCCATCGCCTGTCCCCACCACCGGGACATGCATGGGCGACTTCCGGTCGCGCGCGGCGCGGGTCAGGTGAGCGGCGGCATCGGCCAGCACGGCATCGAGTGTTGCGAACATGGCCAGCCCTTACATCGCCGCGGCAGAAACCTGAACAGAGAACCCTAACGTTCATTCACCGTGGCGACAGCGCGAATCGCTTAGCTGGTTGCACGAGGTCGCCGCCGTTGGTGCGGCGCGATGGATGGAGAACGGCCATGGCCGTCAAGTTCAATTCAATTGCCGGTAAGGTCAGCGCGCTCGCGCTCGCCGTTTCCGCTCTGGCCCTCCCCGCTGCCGCCCAGGCGCAGGAGGAAGGCGGTCGGTTCCGCGATCGTGAAGCTGCCGGCAACATCGGTGGTGATAACGAGGCGCGCCGTGCGCCGCGCTCGGCCCCGGCCGAAGGCGGCTGGTCGCGCGGTGACAATGGCAATGGCGGCGGCTGGTCGCGCCCGGCCCGCGCGCCGGCTCCGGTCGCAGTGCCCCAGGCTGCCCCTGCTGGCGACTATCAGCAAGGCCGCGCTGCCCAAGCCCCCGGCTGGAACCGCAGCGCCGAACGGCGCGAAGGCAATGGCTGGAACGGGAATGGCCGCAGCTGGGAAAATCGCGGCGGCGGCAACTGGCGCGGTGACAACAACGCCCGCCCGGCACCCGCCCCCCAGCCGCAGGCCGCGCCGGCTCCAGTCGTCCAGGGTCGCAACTGGAACCAGGACCGCACACTCCGTTCGGAAGATTCCCGCCGGACTGATCGTTCGGGCACCTGGTGGCGCCAGGAAGGCGACCGGACCTATCGCGATGCCAATCGCCGCGGCGATGACAGCCGTTGGCGCGACCGCAACCGCGAAGAGTACCGCCGCGACAATGATCGCCGCTGGGACAACAACCGCGGTGACCGCCAGCGCTATGGCTACAACCACGACTATCGCCGTTGGGACCACCGCTGGCGCGATAACCGGCGCTATGACTGGTATTCCTATCGCCGGAGCTATCCCAGCACGTTCCGCGTGGGCGTCTACTATTCACCCTACCGGAACTACAGCTACCGGCGCTTGAATGTCGGGTTCTTCCTGGACTCGCTGTTCTATTCGAACCGCTACTGGATCGACGATCCGTGGCAGTATCGCCTGCCGGACGTCTACGGACCCTATCGCTGGATCCGGTACTATGACGATGCCCTGCTGGTGAACACCTATACCGGCGAAGTTGTGGACGTGATCTACCGCTTCTTCTGGTAACGGTCCGCTGAGTGGACGGACCGCACGGAGCCCCTGCCCCAAGTGGGTGGGGGCTCTCTTGCGTTTAACGCAGGAAGGGCAGCATCCTGGCCATGGTCCCGTCGCGGTCCAGGAACTGATGCTTCAGCGCGGCCGCCACATGCAACCCGAACAGTACGAGCATGGCCGTGGCAGTTACTTCGTGCAGTTCGTGGAACAGGCCGATGGTCGGCTTGTCCGATCCGACTGGCAGCGCCGGGAAATCGAACAGTCCGAACATGCTGACCGGCTTACCCTTGCCGAACGCCGAGTGGAGGCCCAGCCCCGCCAGCGGCACCGCCAGCATAAGCAGGTAGAACAGCGTGTGGGTGACCCGCGCCAGCGCCGCTTCCCAGGTCCTGAGCGTATCTAGCAGCGGCGGCGGGCGGTGCGTGAACCGCCAGCCAATCCGCACCAGGGTGAGCAGCAGGATCAGGATCCCGTTGGCCTTGTGATAGCCCATCATGATGATCTTCTCATCGCGTGGCAGATCTTCCGAGGTCCAGGCACCGATGAAGTTGCCAATGATGAGGAGGGCGATCAGCCAGTGGAGAATGATCGCTCCGCGCGAATAGCGTGCTGCGCTGTCGGTTGTGCTCATGGATCAGGAAGTTGGCGCAAGCTGCGCGTGCCTGCAAGCAGCTTTTGCTTGCCCTGACGCGCGGCAGCGATAGGCATATTTGCATGGAGTATCCACCCTGCCCCAACCCGGACAAGGTCGCGCTGATGCGCGCTGGCGCGCAGGTCCGCCGCCGGCTCGAGGCTGACCCCGCCGTCCACAAGGTGCCGGTTGACCGGGCTGAGATCTGGGCGTTGTCCGAGTTCGTCAGCCCGGCGGAATGTCAGCAATTGATCGAGATGGTCGATCGCACCGCCCATCCATCGGCCGTCCTCGACCACGGCTATGCCTCGAACACCTGGCGCACCTCCTATTCTGGCGACGTTGATCGCAACGATCCCTTCGTGAAGATGATCGAGCGCCGGATCGATGACCTGCTCGGCATTCCGCACGAATTCGGTGAGACCATGCAAGGCCAGCGCTACGCCCCGGGGCAGGAGTTCAAGGCGCACCAGGACTGGTTCTGGACCAAGGCACCCTATTGGAAAACCGAAGCCAAGCGCGGCGGCCAACGCGCAATCACGGCAATGATCTACCTCAACGATGTCGAGGAAGGCGGGACAACCGACTTCCCCCGGATCGGCGTGTCGATCCCGCCGCAGCGCGGGGCGTTGATCGTCTGGAACAACGCCTGCCCGGACGGCTCGCTGAACCAGGACACGCTCCATGCCGGAACGCCGGTGATCAAGGGCACCAAATACATCATCACCAAGTGGTATCGCACCCGCAAATGGGGCTGACCCGCGCGTTCCTGCTGGCGGTGCTGGCGGCGGGGCTGACTGCCCCGGCCCTGGCGCAGCCGATTCCGGCGCTCCCCGCGGTCGGTGTCCGGCAGGATGAGGATGCGCGCCTGCTGGCGCTGCTCAATTCCTTCGCTCGGGCGCAGGAAACGCTCGATCCGCTCGGTGCCATCGCCCGCGGCGACAACAGCAACCCGCAGCAAATCCAACGCCTGTTCAGCGACGAGCTGGCCGCCGCCCAGCGGGCCGAGCTGCGCCGCGAATTGGCGCTGCTAGCGCGGATCAACCGCGCCCGGCTGAGCCCGGAACGCCAGCTTTCCTACGATGCCTTCCAGCAGCAGACCCGCGAGGCGCTGGGCTGGCTTTCGCCGGATATCCTCGCGCTGACCGCCGTGCGCCCGTTGAACCACTTCGGCGGGCTGCATGAGGATTTCCCCGCGCTGCTCGGTCCAAACGGCAGCCTGCCCTATCGCGACGAGCGCGATTATCGCCGCAACCTGGCCCTGCTCCGGGCCTTTCCCGTGGTGCTCGACCGGGCGATTGGCCGGTTCCGGCAGGGTTTGGCCAGCGACGTGGTCGAAACCCGGCTGACCACCGCCAACATGGTTGCCCAGCTGGACGAGATGCTGGCCCGCCCGCCCGAAGATTCAGTCTTTGCCGCGCCGCTAGCCGACATGCCTGACACCATTCCAGCAGCACGCCAGGCGTTGATCCGGGCTGATTGGCAGCAGGCGGTCAGCGAAGAGGTGCTTCCGGCCTATCGCCGCCTGCGTCAATTCCTGGCCGAAGACTATCTGCCGACCGCCCGCATCGAACCCGGTCTGTCGGCCATGAAGGGCGGGGCCGGCCTCTATCGCCGCCTGATCGAGCGGCACACCACTGTGCAACTGGAACCCGATGCGATCCACGCCCTGGGCCTGGCTGAAGTCGCCCGGATCCAGACCGAGATGGAGCAAGTGAAGACACTGCTTGCCTTCAAGGGCAGCCTGCCGGCCTTCTTCAACCACATCCGTACCGATCCACGCTTTCACCCCAAGACCGCGGAGGAACTGAGCCAGGGCTATGCCGCCGTAGCCCGCGCGGTCGATGCCCAATTGCCGCGATTCTTCGCCCGGCTGCCGCGCGGCGAACTGACGATCGCGGCCTATCCAGCCTCACGCGGCAAGTTCGAGGCGGGCGGCTCCTATTCGCTCGGCTCGGCCGACGGACGGCGGCCTGGCACGTTCTATTTCAACACCTATGATCTGGAGAGCCGGTTCCTCTCGGGCGTTACCACGCTCTATCTGCACGAAGGCATTCCCGGTCACCACTTCCAGACCAGTCTGGCTCAGCAGAACCTGGGCCTGCCCGATTTCCAGCGGTTCGGCGATAACGCCGCCTATGTCGAAGGCTGGGCACTTTATGCCGAAACGCTCGGTTTTGAGATGGGCTTCTACAAGGACCCCTTGCAGCACTGGGGCACGCTCGATGACGAGATGCTGCGCGCCATGCGGCTGGTGGTCGATACCGGGATCCACGCCAAGGGCTGGAGCCGCAGCCAGGCGGTGGCCTATATGCTTGCCAATTCCGGCATCGGACGCAGCGATGCCGAGGCCGAAGTTGACCGCTACATCGCCAATCCCGGTCAGGCGCTGAGTTACAAGATCGGCGCGCTGACGATCCAGCGACTGCGGCGCGAGGCTGAGGCGGCACTGGGGCCAAAATTCGATCTCAAGGCGTTCCATGAACAGGTGCTCGGCAGCGGGGTTCTGCCGCTGCCGGTGCTTGAAACAAAGGTCCGGCGCTGGATTGCGCAGAACGCAAGTTGATAAAACACATCCGCACCGCGCGGTGCATAGGGCGCGAACTAACAGCTGATTTCTGACGATTTCAAAGAGCCGTCCGGAGGATGACAGGCTTTTAGCAAGTAGGAAAATCCCGAGCGCCAATCAGTCGGCGGATCGCCCGCCTCAATCAGTTCGGCACGGGAACAATCCTGATTGGGTTCCTCTTCGCCTCCTCGCGCAGCCATTCCAAATAGCGATCATCGGAACGTTTCCGGGCAGCGAGGCAATAGGCCATGGCCGGATCATCGCCCTCCGGCAGCGGCCAGGTCCGGCTGTACTCTGCTCGTGGCTCTTGCGGCCACGGGAAGCCCTGGAATATGCAGACGCTACGGTCGCCCAGGCCCTCGCTGAATACGCCGCCATGCAGCACTAGCGTGTTTGACCCGTTAGCCTGGCGGACCAGTCCGACCGCCCTAGCGCCGGCTGGCAGCTGTGAAACCTGAGCCAGTCTGGCGTCACCGAGCACAAACGCGGCAGCACGCGGCCAGCTTAACTGCTCACGTCCGCTATACTCGACGACTGTAACCCTGCGTCCGCGCGGAAACTCGCGCTGCTCAGCCACCTTGTAGCCCCTGTGGTCGATTGGCGCGCGCATTTCGGCCTGCAATGCCTGATCGCCCAGGCCATTGAGCGAGCAACCATCGCGCATAACGATAATCTGCAGCAGGGTGGTTGTCGCAAGTGTTGCGCCGCGGGGGAACGCGGCTCGGTCGAACCGCACTTCGCAGATCCGCAGATGTGGCTGGGTTTTGTCGCCCGCCAGAGCTAGCGCATCGCCGTGTCCGGCCGCAACCTTGGCCGCAAAGTAAACCGATCGATCAGGTGCAACAGCACCCGCGATCCAGTAGGGGTCGAGCCCCTGATCAATCCGGTAAATCCCGTGTGAAGCCGGCCAGCCGGGCGTCAGATGCACCCGCCGGAACGCTGCGATCATTTCGCGGTTGGAGAGATAGTTGTCGCGGCGGGCAGCGGCCGCATCGATCGGCAGCTCCAGCACCCGCAGACTGATCCCGGGCGCTTGCTCGCGGCTCACTTCCCTGATCGGTGGCGCCGCAGCATTTTCGGCGGCCGCACCAGCAATTGGCGCCGATCCGAACAGCAGCGCCAACAGCGCCGGCCAGATCGGCGCAAGTCTCACGCCAGCGCCTCGGCAATCAGCTGGCGGGTGTTGGCGATGCCGTAAAGCGCGATGAAGCTGCCCATGCGGGGGCCTTGGCTGGAACCGAGCAGGGTCTCGTAAAGGCACTTGAACCAGTCGCGCAGCTGTTCGAACCCGTAATGCGGGTCCTTGCCGATCTCGTAGACCAGGTTCTGCAGCTCTTCCGCCGTGGCATCGTCGCTGGTTGCGGCCAGCTCCTCGTCGAGCGCGGCCAGCGCCTGGGCTTCATTGCCCTCAGGCTTGCGGCGCTTCAGCGTCGGGGCAATGAAATCGCGGTTATAGGCCAGCGCATTGGTGACCAGCTTGTCGAGCTGCGGATGCGCCGCCGGATCGGCATCCTCTACGTAGTTGCCAAGATAGGACCAGACCTGTTCCCGCGTCGCTCCAGCGCCCAACACGCCCACCAGGTTTAGCAGCAAGCCATAGGTCACCGGCAGCTTGTCACCCGCCCCGCCCTGATCGCCATTGGCGCGCAGCAGATGCCAGACCGGGTTGCCAAGCTGCTGTTCGATCGGCTGTTCAGCCAGCTTTTCGCGGAACTGCCAGTATTCATCGACCGCGCGCGGGATGATCCCGACGTGCAGGCTCTTGGCGCTCTTGGGTTCGCGGAACAGGTAGAAGCCCAGGCTTTCTTCGCTGCCATAGGTCAGCCACTGTTCGATCGTCAGGCCGTTGCCCTTGGACTTGGAGATCTTCTCACCGTTCTCATCGAGGAACAGCTCATAGATCATGCCTTCCGGTGGGCGGCCGCCCAGCGCGCGGGCGATCTTGCCGCTTTCGCGCACGGAATCGGTCAGGTCCTTGCCGCACATCTCGTAATCGACGCCCAGCGCAACCCAGCGCATCGCCCAGTCAACCTTCCACTGCAGCTTGGCATTGCCGCCAAGGATGCAGCTTTCGACCATTTCGCCGTGATCCTCGAAGCGGACCAGGCCAGCTTCGGCATCGACTACCTCGACCGGGACCTGCAGCACCTGCCCGGTCTTGGGGCTGACCGGCAGGACCGGTGAATAGGTCTGGCGGCGCTCCTCGCGCAGGGTCGGCAGCATGATGTCCATGATCGCTTGCCAGTTGCGCAGCACCCCGCGCAGGGCATCGTCGAACTTGCCCGAATTGTAGCGATCGCTGGCCGAGACGAACTCATACTCGAAGCCGAACTGATCGAGGAATTCGCGCAACATCGCGTTGTTGTGATGGGCGAAGCTTTCATACTTGCCGAAGGGATCGGGAATGCGGGTCAGCGGGTGGCCAAGGTAGGCGGCCAGCAGGCCCTTGTTCTCGATATTGTCCGGCACCTTGCGCAGGCCGTCCATGTCATCGCTGAAGGCAACCAGCCGCGTCGGCGCACCGCCCGTCAGCGTTTCGTAGGCACGGCGGACGAGCGTGGTGCGGAGCACTTCCTGAAAGGTGCCGATATGCGGCAGGCCCGACGGACCATAGCCGGTCTCGAACAGCACGGGCTTGCCATCGGATTTCCCGTCCGGATACCGCTTCAGCAGCTTGCGCGCTTCTTCAAAGGGCCAAGCCTTGGATACCTGTGCGGCGGTTAGGAGAGCTTCATCGGTCATGATGCGGCCCTTTCGCGCCAAAGGGCGCGCGTTGCAAGGCGCGATTGCCCCTTGCGCTTGGGCACCGGCAGGCTGAAAGTCGCTCTTGAGGACCGGAGGGGCGTTAATGCGAATTGTACACTGGCTGGCAGCAGCAGGGCTGGCGCTGGCCGCGCCGGTGGCGGCGAAGGATGCCGGCGCAACGCTGTGGCGCGGCGGCACGATCATCACCATGGATGACGAGACGCCATCCACGGCCGAGGCTGTGGTTGAGCGTGATGGCAAGATCGTCTTCGTTGGTCCGGAAACGGCAGCCCGTGCCCAAGCTGGCAAGGATGTGCAGCTCCGCGACCTCAAGGGCGCGACGCTGCTCCCCGGCTTCGTAGATGCCCATTCCCATTTCGCCATCGGCCTGCAGACTGCGGGCGGGCTCGACCTGGCCGATCCGGCGACGGGCGACACGTCCTCGGTCGCCAAGCTGCTCGCTGCGGTGAAGCGCTATGGTGCGAATGTACCCAAGGGCGGCTGGGTCGTGGTCTGGCGCTATGACGATGCCCAATTGGCCGAGCGCCGCCATGTGACGCGCACGGAACTGGACAGCGTGCTACCTGATCGCAAGGTCGTGCTGCTTCACGTCTCGCTGCACGGGCTGGTCGCCAATAGTGCCGCGCTCAAGGCTGCAAAGCTGCGCGACGGGATGAAGCCGCCAGCAGGGGGCGTGATGCCCAGTGATGCCAAGGGCAAGCTGACCGGCCTGCTGTTCGAAAAGGCCATGCAGCCGATGTCGCTGGTACTGCCGCAGCCCAGCACCGAGGCGCGCCTTGCTGCGGTTGATGCGGTGCAAACGCGCTACGCTCGGGAAGGCTTTACTTGGGCGCAAGACGGGGCGACCAACCCAGTCGACCTCGCCTTCCTGACCTCTCCCGCCGCTCAGGCCAAGCTCAAGATCGACCTGGCGCTACTGCCCTTCGCGATGACCGGGATCGACGCCATGCTGGAGAACCCGGCAATGACCCCCGGTGCGCGGTTCGGCCGGGTCAAGCTGCAGGGGATCAAGTTCGTGCTTGATGGCTCACCGCAGGCGCGCACGGCCTTCTTTACGCGCGACTATGCCCTTGGATCACCCGATGGGCAGCACCCCTGGGACGGCCAGCCGGTGACCACCGACGCTGCCTTCCAGGGCCTGGCCCGCAAGGTGCACGAGCGCGGCTGGCAGATCTTCGCTCATGCCAATGGCGATGCGGCGATCGACATGGCAATCCGCGGGTTCGATGCGCTGGGGATCAAGGCTGCCGACAACCGCCGCCCGGTGGTGATCCATTCGCAATTCATGCGGCCCGATCAGATCCCGGCCTATGTCCGGATCGGGGTTGGTCCGGCCTATTTCTCCAACCACACCTTCTACTTCGCCGATACCCACCGCCGGAACTTCCCGAACGAGGTGGTCGATTTCATCAGCCCCTTTAGCGCCAGCCGCGCCGCCGGGCTGATCCCGTCGAACCATTCGGACTATCCGGTGACCCCGCTCGATACCCGCGCCCAGCTGTGGAGCGCGATGGCGCGGACCTCGCGGACCGGCGTGGTCAGCGGTGAAGGGCAGCGCGAGGATGCTTATCGCGCGCTTCAGGCGCTGACGACCGGACCGGCCTGGCAAGTGTTCGAGGAAGACCGCCGCGGCCGGATCAAGCCCGGGCTGCTGGCCGACTTCGTTGTGCTCGATCGCAATCCGCTGGACACCCCGGTTGACCAGATCCAGGCGATCCGTGTGCTCGAGACGGTCAAGGAAGGCAAAACTATCTGGCAGGCGGATAAGTAGAAATCCCAGGGCAAAACTTGCCGCTTCGTTTACCTTCTCTCAACACCTCGCCAGCATGGCTCTGTTCCAGCGAGACGCTTGATCTCGAGGAAAAAAATGAGTCGCGAACCAAACAATCATCTTGCGGGCGACGAGCCCGTACCGCCCCGCGCGCGCCGTATGACCACCTTGCTGGTGATCAAGGGGCAGCGCTGCAGCGGCGCGCAGTTCGGGCTGAGGGTGCGCAACCTTTCGGCAAGCGGGCTAAAGGGCGAATGCCCTGACGTGATCGATTTCACGGTCAACGAGCAGGTTCAGATCCACTTCCGCAACCTGGCTCCGATCCCGGCCGAGGTCATGTGGTACGAAGGCCGGGAAGTCGGCTTCAAGTTTGGCGAACCGGTCGATCTGGAAGAGATCAGCCGCGCCCGTAGCGCCGATCGTCCTAGTCTGCTTCGCGCAGGATGATCGCCGCGCCCGGTTTGTGGGCGCGGATCTCCGCTTCGGTCAGCCCGCAAATCTCGTGCGGAAAGACCAGCCATTCCTCGGTCTCGTGGACGAAATAGTCGGGCTTGAGCTGCGTCTGGTTGCGGCTGGGCTTGTAATAGGCCGTCGCGATCCTGACCGTCTCCGGCATGTCATGGCGGCACCGCGCCTTGAGCTCGCGCAGGAAGGCTTCGACCGAGCGGCCGGTATCGAACACGTCATCGATCACCAGCAGGCGGTCTTCCGGATCCAGCACGTCGATCAGGTAGCCCAGAGCATAGACCCGCACTTCCTTTTCCTGCTGGTCGATCCCGGAATAGCTGGCGGTGCGCACCGCGATATGGTCCGTCTCTACCCCGCGATAGGCCAGCAGTTCCTGCACCGCGATGCCGACCGGCGCACCGCCGCGCCAGATGCCGACGATATGGGTCGGCACGAAGCCCGAATCGAGCACCTGATTGGCCAGCGCGAAGCTGTCTTCCAGCAGCCGGTCGGCGGTCAGGTAGACCTTATCGACCACCGGCCACCTCCGCGATCTCGGCCAGGTGCTGAATCTGATCCGCCATCGGCAGGAACGAGCCGGTAAAGCTGTTCTCGGCCAGCTTGACGATCTCCGCCTCGGTCAGGTCGAGTGCATCGGCGATCGCGCGGAAGTTGTCGTTGATATAACCGCCGAAATAGGCCGGATCGTCCGAGTTGACCGTGGCCTTGAGCCCCAGGTCGAGCATCTTGCGCACCGGGCTTTCGCCAATGTCCTTGATCACGCAGAGCCGCAGGTTGGACAGCGGGCAGACCGTCAGCGTCAGGCCCTCTTCCGCGATCCGCCGGACCAACGCGCGATCCTCCAGCGCGCGGTTGCCGTGGTCGATCCGCTCAACCTCGAGCAGATCCAGGGCCTCGTGGACATACTCCGGCGGCCCCTCTTCACCGGCATGGGCCGTGACATGCAGCCCCAGTTCCCGGGCCCTGGCGAAGACGCGCTGGAACTTGGCCGGCGGATGGCCGACCTCGGACGAATCCAGCCCGACGCCGTGAATGCGGTTCAGGTGCGGCAGCGCCTGGTCGAGCGTCGCAAATGCCTCATCCTCGCTCAGGTGGCGCAGGAAGCAC
>DKII01000051.1:0-2762 GCA_002454125.1 Novosphingobium sp. UBA6722 | reverse complement strand
GGCGCAGGAAGCACATGATCAGGCGGTAGCTGATCCCAAGCTGCGCCTCGCCCAGCTTCAGCGCCCGCTCAATGCCATCAAGGACCGTTTCGAAGGCAACCCCGCGCTCGGTGTGGCCCTGCGGATCGAAGAAGATCTCGACATGGCGCACGGTGTCAGCCGCCGCGCGTTCCAGATAGGCCCATGTCAGATCGAAGAAGTCCTGCTCGGTCTGCAGCACCGACATCCCCTGATAATAGATGTCGAGGAAATCCTGGAGGTTGGAGAAGGAATAGGCCGCCCGCACCGCCTCGACCGAGGCAAAGGGGATCGACACCCCGTTGCGCTGCGCCAGAGCAAACAGCAGCTCCGGCTCAAGCGAGCCTTCGATATGGAGGTGGAGCTCGGCCTTGGGCAGGCGGGCGATCAGGGCGTCACGCGAGGGATTCGGCATTTGATGACGCTGGCGGAGCAGCCGTCTGCGGTCAACCGCTTGCCCTGCGTTCCAGTTCCGTTCTATCGCTGGGCCCGTGAGCTCCGCCTTGCCCCTGCCCGCGATTCACGCCAGCCATTCCGGCTGCTGGCTGCGCGATGGCAATGGCAGCACGCGTGCGACCGGCAAAGGCGAGGCGATCATTGCCGCCGCCGATACGCCGCTGCTCCTGCTCAACGCCCCGCTGGTGGCAACGCGGCTGGGCTATCCGGATCTCTCCGGGCTTGACCTGCTGGAGCTGTTCGCCTTCATCCACCCCGCCCGCTTCATGGTGCCGACGCCCAAGGGTCTGGCCCATGCGCTCGATCTGCCCGAGCCCGCAGCGGACGATGCCGTTCCTGCCCTGCTCCAGGTGGCGGCTGAAACCCTGCTGGCCACCTGCACCGACCCCAACTGGCAGGAACGCGAAGGTGCCTGGAGCGCGCTCCAGAACCTGACGCGTCTGCGCTGGCCCTGGGCTCCGCTGCTGGCCGCGCGGCTGGCGGCGCCGGACAAGGCCGAGCGCTGGCTCTTTGCCCGCCTGCCCGAGTGGGAGGAAGCGCCCGAACGGCCACAGCCTGCGCAGATCGCCCTGCCGCCTGAGGCGATCACCCGACGGCTGGGTCAGCTGACCGGCAGCGGTGCCGAGGCCCGGCCGGCCCAGGTCGCCTATGCCAGCGAGGCCGGCGCGGTCTTCGCCCCGCGCCGGCGCGAGGGCCTGCCGCACGTGTTGCTGGCCCAAGCCGGGACCGGGATCGGCAAGACGCTGGGCTACCTTGCCCCGGCCTCGCTGTGGTCGGAGCAATCGGGCGGCACGGTCTGGGTATCGACCCATACCAAGGCGCTGCAACGCCAGCTGCGCCGCGAAAGCCGCCGGGCTTGGCCCGGCGCACGCGGCAATGGCACCCAGCCGGTCGTCGTGCGCAAGGGCCGCGAAAATTACCTGTGTTTACTTAATCTTGAAGATGCCTTGCAAGGTGGTTTCGCAGGTCGTGCAGCGATCATGGCGCAGCTGGTGGCGCGCTGGGCGGCCTATAGTCAGGACGGCGACATGATCGGCGGAGACCTGCCCGGCTGGCTTGGCACCCTGTTCCGCCAGCGCGGCATCAAGGCGCTGACCGACCAGCGCGGCGAATGCGTTTATGCCGGGTGCCCGCATTACCGGAAGTGCTTCATTGAACGCGCTGCCCGCGCCTCGGCCCAGGCGGACCTGGTGATCGCCAACCACGCGCTCGTCATGGTCAACGCCGCGCGCGGCCGGGACCATGCCCAGCGCCCGACCCGGCTGGTCTTCGACGAAGGCCACCACGTGTTCGAGGCAGCGGATTCAACCTTCGCCGCCGCCCTGACCGGGGCCGAAACGATCGAACTGCGCCGCTGGGTTATCGGCCCGGAACGCGGCTCCAAGGGGCGACGCCGCGGTCTCTCGGCCCGGCTCGCCGATGTCGCCAGCTATGATGACGCCGGCGGCAAGGCGATTGCCGCTGCCCGCTATGCCGCCGAGGCGCTGCCCGGCGATGGCTGGCTGCAGCGGCTGGGCGAAAATGCGCCGTCCGGCCCGCTGGAAGAGCTGCTCGCGGCGGTCCGCGCCACGGTCTATGCCCGCGATGAAAGCGGCGGGCAGGAAGCCGGATACGGGCTGGAAACCGAAGCGGCGCAGCTTGACGGCGCCTTTGTCGAGCGCGCTCAGGCCGCGCAAGCGGCGCTGGCCGAACTCCGCGTGCCGCTGGTCCGCCTTGGCGTGCGATTGGAGGCGGTGCTGGCTGAACCGCCCGACTGGCTCGACGGCGCAGGCCGCGCCCGGATCGAAGGGGCGCGCCACTCGCTTAGCTGGCGGATCGACCTGCTCTCGGCCTGGGAGGCCCTGCTGGACCGGCTGGGCGGCCCGGCCGATCCCGAATTTGTCGATTGGCTGGCGGTCGAACGCAGTGAAGCGCGCGAGTTCGATGTCGGCATCCACCGCCGCTGGCTCGATCCGATGAAGCCCTTTGCCCGCACCGTGCTGGAAGGCGCGCACGGGGTGATGATCACATCGGCCACGCTGCGCGACGGGCCGGACTGGGACGCCGCGATCGCCCGCAGCGGCGCCGCCGCGCTGGAAGTCGCCCCGCGCCTCTCCAGCTTTGACAGCCCGTTCGACTATGCCGACCAGGCCGAAGTGCTGATCGTGACAGACGTGCCCAAGGGCGATGTCGCGGCTCTGGCCGGGGCCTATGGCCGCCTGATTGAAGCGTCGGGCGGCGGGGTGCTGGGCCTATTCACCGCGATCCGCCGTTTGCGCGCGGTCCACGGCCGGATTGCCGACCGGCTC
>DKII01000020.1:5897-11857 GCA_002454125.1 Novosphingobium sp. UBA6722 | reverse complement strand
GCAGCCCGACGGGCCGATGAAGGCCGTGACGTACTCGGTCGGGATGTCGATCGACACCTGATCGATCGCGCGCTTTTCCCCGTAATAGATGGAGACATCGCGCGCGCTGATCTTGGCGTTGACGGGATCAAGGGTGTGGGTCGTGGTCATTACCAGCGTTTCTCGAAACGGTTGCGAAGGTAGATGGCGAGGCCGTTCATCACCAGCAGGAAGGCCAGCAGAACGATGATTGCGGCCGAGGTGCGCTCGACGAAGCCGCGATCGATCTCGTCCGACCAGAGGAAGATCTGGACCGGCAGGACCGAAGCGGGCGAGGTGAAGCCCTCGGGCGGGGTAGCGACAAAGGCGCGCATGCCGATCATCAGCAGCGGCGCGGTTTCACCCAGCGCGCGGGCCATGCCGATGATCGTGCCGGTGAGGATGCCGGGCAGCGCCAGCGGCAGGACGTGGTGGAACACGGTCTGGACCCGGCTGGCGCCAACGGCCAGCGCCGCATCGCGGATCGACGGCGGCACGGCCTTGATCGCATTGCGGCCCGAAATGACGATCACCGGCATGGTCATCAGCGCCAGCGTCATCCCGCCGATCAGCGGAGCCGACCGGTAATTGGGAAAGATCCAGAGAAACACAGCAAGGCCGAGCAGGCCAAAGATGATCGAAGGCACGGCAGCCAGGTTGTTGATCGAAACCTCGATCACTTCGGTCCAGCGGTTCTTGGGGGCATATTCCTCAAGATAGACGGCCGCCAGCACGCCGACCGGAAAGGCCAGCGCGAGCGTGATCAGCATGGTCAGCATCGAGCCCTTGAGCGCCCCCCAGATGCCCACGGCCTGCGGGCCGGTGGCGTCGGCACGGCTCAGGAATCCCGGGTCCCAGGCCTGGGCAAGCTTGCCCTCGGCCTTCAGCTTTGTGGCCATCGCCTTGAGACTTTCGGAAGCACCGTCGCCGCGCAGGGCTGAGGCGAGGTCATCGCTGGCCGGCAGTTCGGCCTCAACCGTGCCGCGCAGCAGCTGCGGATCGGCCGCGATGCGCAGGGCCAGCTCACGCCAGGCCTGCGGATCGAGTTCCGCGCCTGCTTCGGTGCCCAGCGCCTTGGTTGCCGCCATCGCGACGATATCGGGCAGGCCGGCCGTTTCGAGTTGCGCAACGGCATTGTCGGCCGCAAGGCTGGCCGGATCGACGGTCATCCCGCTGGCAGCAAGATCCACCTGGAAGCGCAGCTCGGCACGTTTGAAGCCGCCGACTGCGTTGGCGGTCATCGTCACCAGCAGAAAGGCGAGGACCAGGCCCGAAAACACCACGGCGGCGAGGCCCAGCGCGCGGAAGCGGCGCTCGGCGGCATAACGGGCCTTCAGGCGGGCGGAGGAGACGTTACTCATAAGCTTCGCGGAACCGCTTGACGACGCGCAGGGCGATGAAATTTAGGGTGAGGGTGACGCAGAACAGCACGAAGCCCAGGGCAAAGGCTGAAAGCGTTGCCGGGTGATCGAAGCTGCCTTCGCCGGTCAGCATGGCGACAATCTGGAAGGTCACCGTGGTCATCGTTTCGAACGGATTGGCGGTGAGCCGCGCGGTCGCGCCGGCGGCCATGACGACGATCATCGTTTCGCCAATCGCGCGGCTGACGGCCAGCATCACGCCGGCGACAATGCCGGGCAGGGCAGCCGGGATCAGCACCTTCTTGATCGTTTCCGAAGTGGTCGCGCCCATCGCCAGGCTGCCATCGCGCATCGCCTGCGGCACGGCGGCAATCGAATCGTCGGCCATTGAGGAGACGAAGGGAATGATCATGATGCCCATGACAAGGCCGGCGGCCATCGCGCTTTCGCTGGAGGCGCTGGCAATGCCGATGCCTTGGGCCGCATCGCGCACCAGCGGGGCAACGGTCAACGCGGCGAAATAGCCGTAGACCACGGTCGGCACCCCGGCGAGAATTTCGAGCAGCGGCTTCATCCACTTGCGGACGGTGCTGCTGGCATACTGCGTCAGGTAGATCGCGCTCATCAGGCCGAGCGGGATGGCGACCAGCATGGCGATGATAGCGCCGATGAAGATTGTGCCCCAGAAGAGCGGAATGGCGCCATAGTTCTCACCCAGATTGGCGCCCGGGGCGGCCATCGGATCGGGCCCCCAGTGGGTGCCGAACAGGAATTCCGCCGGGCTGACAAAGCCGAAGAAGCGGATCGTTTCGAACAGCAGCGAGGCGACAATGCCGAAAGTGGTGAGGATCGCGACCAGCGAGGCCAGCAACAGACCGAACATCACTGCGCGTTCGACCCGGGTTCGGGCGGTAAAATCCGGGCGGAGCTTCAGGAATGCATAGGTGCCGCCGGCAAAGCCCAGCAGCAGAGTAACGGCCAGGCCGATCGTCCCGAACTGACGGATCGCGCTGCCAAACGGCTCGACCAGTGCGTTCGCGGCGGGGTTGAAAGCTGCGGCGGCCGATCCAGAAGCCGTGGCATAAGCCTCGGCAATGATCGCATCGCGTTCGACGCCAAACGCCGGCAGGCTGGCGGCGGCTGGGTTGGATAACACCTGCGTGACGATCAGATTGGGACTGATCGCCGCCCAGACCGCAGCAAAGGCAATGGCCGGCACGACCGCCCACAGGGCAACGTACCAGCCATGATAATTCGGAAGCGAATGCAGCGGCGCGCGGGTCCCGGGCGGGGCCGCGCGTTTGAAGACCCAGGCTTTGGAACGCGCCGCCAGCCATGCAATCAGGCCCAGCCCAAGGGCGAGCAGGAGAGGAATGGCTGGCGACATCGTTCGTACTGGTCCCTTGTATTCGCTTACTTGAGCCCGCTGGCGTCCATCACGGTCAGGTCGCTGGCAACCTTCGCGTTCTTGGCCTGGACGTCATCGGGCGAAACAACCATGCCCTGGCGCGCGAGCAGACCGCCCTTGCTCCAGTTCTTGGCCCATTCGGCAGCGAATTCCTTCAGCCCCTTGATGGCGCTGACGTGGGCCGACTTGATGTAGATGTAGAGCGGACGGGCGCCCGGATAGCTGAAGTCCGAGATCGAAGCATAGGTTGGGTCGACACCGTTCATCGGCGAGCCCTTCAGCTTGTCGGCGTTTTCTTCCAGATAAGAGAACCCGAACACGCCGAGCGCCTTGGGATTGGCTTCCAGCTTCTGGACGATCAGGTTGTCGTTTTCACCAGCGTCGACATAGGCGCCGTCGTTGCGCACCTCGGTGCAGATCTTTTCGTGCTTTTCCTTGTCGGTATCCTTCAGCGCCTTCATCGCCGGGTCGGTGTCGCAGCCCTTCATCAGGACCAGTTCCTTGAGCGCGTCGCGCGTGCCCGAGGTCGACGGCGGACCATAGACCAGGATCGGAATCGCCGGCAGGGCGGGGTTCACGTCCGACCAGTTCTTGGCAGTGTTGGGCTTGCCGAACGGATTGGCCGCCAGCGCCTTGTAGACATCGGCCTGTGTCAACGGAATGCCGGGGCCGCTCTTGGCTTCGGCAAAGGCGATGCCGTCAAGGCCAACCTGGATCTCGATGATGTCCTTGACGCCGTTCTTCTGGCAGTCTTCGAACTCCGACTTCTTCATCCGACGCGAGGCGTTGACGATGTCGGGATGCTGTACGCCGACACCGGCGCAGAACAGCTTCATGCCGGCGCCCGTGCCGGTCGATTCGATGATCGGCGACTTGATCTCGGCGTTCGACTTGGCGAGCGAGTCCGAAATCGCCTTGGCAAAGGGATAGACGGTCGAAGAGCCGACGGCGCGGATCTGGTCACGCGAAGTGGACTGGGTGCCACAGGCGGCCAGCAGGGTGGCAGCACCGGCAGCAATAAGCAGCTTGGTCTTGTTCATGGAATCAACCTCCGATCAGCATGATCCAGAGCGCTCTGGAGTAGTTCCATGACAAGTTTATGACAACGCTGACTGCTCGGTTTTCGGCAGTGAAACAGCCACCCGCGTTCCTTCGCCAAGGCTGCTGGTAATGTCCAGTTTCCCGCGGTGTCGCTCCACAATATGCTTGACGATCGCCAGGCCCAGACCAGTGCCGCCTGAAGCGCGGCTGCGGCCCGGATCGGTGCGGTAAAAGCGCCGGGTCAGGTGCGGCAAGTGCTCGGGGGCGATACCTGGGCCGTGATCGGTAACGATCAGCTCGATCGTTTTGGCTTGCGGTGCGATCACGCTCACTTCGACCGGAGAATCCGCACCGCCATATTTCAGCGCATTATCGATCAGGTTGCGCAGCAGCTGTTCAAGCTGGGTCGAATCGCCCGCCACCAACGCGCCGTCCGCCGCAGCGACGAGCTTGACCTGCTCCTTGCCGCGCAGCGAGGCGACCTCGCCCACCACACGGGCAGCAAGCTTGCCCAGGTCGAGCGGTTCGGTCGGGTGATCGTGCTTTTCGGCCTCGGCATGGCTGAGCGACAGCAGATCCTCGACCAGCGAGAGCATCCGCCGCGCCTCGCGCAGGACAATCCCCAGGAAGCGCTTCTGCGCTTCGGCGTCAACCGCCGGGCCGCCTTCCTCCAGCGTCTCGACATAGCCGATGATCGAAGCCAGTGGGGTCCGCAGTTCATGGCTGGCATTGGCGACGAAATCGGTATGGGCGCGGCTGACATCGGCCTCGGTCGTGCGGTCGGCCAGTTCGATCAGCCAGCGCTGCTTGTCGATCTGGCGGCGGGTCAGCTGCCACAGGCTGCGGGTCCCGGTGAAGCCGGGGATCGTCACGCTATCACCATCGGCCATGTCCAGCAGGCGCATGGCATCGGGATGGCGCAGGCCGATTCGGGCGTCCTGGCCCTGGACGTGTGCCCCAAGGGCGGCGCGCGCGGCGGCATTGGCCATGACGATCCGGGTGCCTTCCAGCACCAGCAGCGGGGCGCCCAGCGATTCGATCGCCTCGCGCACGGCGTCGCGGGTGACCTCGGCCTTGTCGACGCGGACCTCGGCAATTTCGGGTTCGGGCATGGTCAGCCACAGCGAGCCGATCCAGACCAGCAGCACGGCGATAACCAGCCACAGGCTTACCCCGGCGACGGTCAGGCCGAAGGCGCCAAGCACGGCAAGGAACAATCCTGGGAGCGGGAGCTTGCCGGTCATGCGGGTGGGATGATTAGTCTGTCCGGGCCGGGCATACCAGCGACGTTTTCGTGCTGGCACCTGCCGGAAGCTGGTGGTGACCCCTACGGGACTCGAACCCGTGTTTCAGCCGTGAAAGGGCCGCGTCCTAGACCGCTAGACGAAGGGGCCAAACCGGCTTGAGGCCGTCAGGCAGGCCGGGCGTTTAGGGAAGGGACGGGAGAGGGTCAAGCCGCTTTTTGCAAGAATATTTCAATCGGCCCAGGCGGCATCGTCAACGTGCAATTCGGCGGCTGGGCGGCTACCCCAGTCATCGATCTTGGCCCGGCCCGCCAGCCAGAAGCGCCGCCCTTGCGCGCGGTTGAGCAGGGCCTGCCCAAGCTCGGTCTCGGCCTGGCGAAAGGCGACCGCCTTGAAGCTGGCGCCATCGTCGCCGCGCACGATCAGGCGGACGTGGTCCTTGCCGACCAGATCGGCCTTGATCAGCCGCACCGGGCCGACCGCGATGCGCGGTCCCGGCCATCCCATCCCATAGGGGCCTGCGCTTTCCAGCGTTTCCACCAGCGGCGGGACCAGTCCGCCGGGTGCCACGGCCAGATCCAGTTGCAGCGCCTGGTTGGCCTGGGCGGCGATCACGGCCGTGCCAAGCCGCTCATCCAGAAACTCGGCCAGGGCGCTGAGGCGGCCCGGATCGACGGTCAGGCCGGCGGCCATCGCATGCCCGCCGCCCGCGATCAGCAGTCCGGCCTCGCGCGCGGCAATAATCGCCGCGCCCAGGTCCACGCCGGCGATCGACCGGCCCGATCCCTTGCCGTTCCCGTGCTCATCGGCATCGAGGGCAATGACGATCGCCGGCCGGCCGGACTTTTCCTTGATCCGCCCTGCCACGATTCCGATCACACCCGGGTG
>DKII01000020.1:0-5828 GCA_002454125.1 Novosphingobium sp. UBA6722 | reverse complement strand
GAGGGTGCCAGCCGGCCCCGGCCAAAAGCACGACCGCGCGGTTGTGCTGCGTCTCAAGCTGGGCCTCGGCAGCTTCCTGCACGGCGGCTTCGATCGCCCGGCGTTCTTCGTTTAGCTGGGATAGCTGCGCGGCGATGGCGCGGGCTTCATCCGGATCTTCGGTTGTGAGCAGGCGCACGCCCAGGGTTGCTTCGCCGACCCGGCCACCGGCATTGATTCGCGGGCCCAGTGCAAAGCCCAGGTCGCTGCAGGTCGGCGCGCGGGTCAGTCGGCTGGCGTCAATCAGCGCCGCCATGCCGATGTTCTGGCGCTGGGCCATCACCTTGAGCCCCTGGGCCACCAGGGCCCGGTTGAGGCCGTGCAGCGCCGCCACATCGGCTACTGTGCCAAGGGCAACGAGGTCGAGCAGCGAGAACAGGTCCGGTTCCCGCCGGTTCGCGAAAAATCCGCGCTGGCGCAGCAGCCGCACCGTCGCCACGGCCAGCAGGAATGCGACCCCGACAGCGGCAAGGTGCCCATGCGCGGCAGCCAGGTCATCCTCGTCCAGTCGGTTGGGGTTCACCAGCGCCGTAGCGAGCGGCAGCTGGGCGGCGCACTTGTGGTGATCGACCACGATCACGTCGATCCCGGCCGTATGCGCCATTTCGAGCGCCTCATAGGCCATCGCCCCGCAATCGACGGTCACGATCAGGCTCGACCCTTCGGCTCCCAGCCGCACCAGCGCCTCGCCCGACGGGCCATATCCTTCAAGCAGCCGGTCCGGGATGTAATAGCGCGCCGGATGGCCCAGCATTCGCAGCAGCCGGATCAGCAGCGCCGCGCTGGTCGCGCCGTCAACATCGTAGTCACCGTAAACAGTCAGGCTCTCACCAGTCAGGACCGCCTGCGCCAGTCGCTCAGCCGCCACGTCCATGTCGCGGAAGGCGGAAGGGTCAGGCAGGAACGCCCGCAGCGAGGGATTGCGGTGCCGCTCCACGTCATCATGCGGGACGCCGCGCGCCAGCAGCAGCTGGGTGACCAGATCGTGATCGAGCGAGGCCGGGCTGCTCGAAAGGTCCATGTTGCCGCCGCGCCAGCGCCAGGCCCGGCCCGTCAGCGAGCGCTCAATGCCAAGGATGGAGGATGGGGCTGATGCCATAGCCTTCCGGCTAGCCTATGGCGCAGGCGCTGAGAAGGGGCTGGTCCCGGCTTTTCACGGCTTTGCAGCCGGCCCGGGCTGGGCCATGATGGCCCGCATGTTGGCAATAATCTGGCACAGCCGCACTGGCGCCGCCCGCGCCTTGGCGGAAGCGGCACACGCTGCTTCGGGCGGCCGGTCCGTGCTGCTTGCTGCTGGCGAGGCGCAGCCCGAGCACTTGCTGGCGGCCGGTGGCTATCTGTTCGCCTGTCCGGAAAACCTCGGCACGATGAGCGGCGCTATGAAGGAGTTCTTCGATCGCAGCTATTACCCGCTGCTCGGGCAGATCGAGGGGCGCCCCTATGCGACCATGATCGCGGCCGGCAGCGACGGGCAGGGCGCCCAGGCGCAGCTCGATCGGATCGTCACCGGCTGGCGTTTGCGGCGCGTGGCCGAGCCGTTGATCGTCAACCTTGGCGCGCAAACGCCGGAGGCCATTCTTGCACCGAAGATCGTGCCGCAAACGGCGTTGCAGTCAGCCGCTGAGCTGGGGGCTGCGCTCTCCGAAGGTTTGGCCACCGGTGTCTTTTGAAACGCCTGCAGGCCGTAGCGGACAATTGGGTCCATTCCTGAGAGAACTTGCCCGAGGGGACTCGACTTAGCGCAAATAAAAATGCCAGACATTCCGAAAGTTTGAGGCCTGGTGGCCGGGGGGACTGACGATCGACACGATCGGGAACAATCTGGGAGAGGCGCCGACGCCGCGGCTGTGCCTGATCTTTGCGCCCGGCACCCGGCCCGATATTGCCGCGCTTGATGCCCTTGCGGTTGCGCCTGGCGAAGCGGCCGGTGCATCCTTTGCGCTGTCCCACCGGTCTGCCGACGGTGCCTGGGCCGAATTGCTTTCCAGTGGGCTGACCTTCGATTGCAAGGGGCTGGCCCCGGGCCCGGACGAGGCGCAGCCGCCAGCCGGGCCGCCGGTCGGGCTGCGCTCGATGCCGGCGGGCGAAGTGGTGAGTCTCGCGCCCGGACCACACCTGGCCGGCGGCGCAGGCTTGGTGCCAGTGCTGCGCATCCTGGCGGATCTCGGGGCGCGGCTTTCGGCTTTGCCTGGTGTTCTGGCCGTTGTCTGGACTCCGGCCGGCTCATGGGTGGCGCCAGACCTGTTCCGCCGGGCGGTCGCCGACTGGCTGGACGGCGGGGCCTTTCCCGGCCTGGTGCTGACCGCGCTAGAGCGTGAGGGCAATGGCGCGATGGTTTCGCGCGGGCTGGCCCTGCTAACCGGGCAGGAACTGCGCTTTGAGCCGGACAAGCGCCTGCCGCCGGCAGCGATGGCGCGTCTGGCGGTGCGGCTGATCCACGAACTGGTGCAAAGCGGCCCGCTCCGGCAGGACCGCGATTTCACGGGGCCAGCGGGCGAGCATCTGCTCGCTGTGCCGGTGCGCGATGGCAATGAACTGCGCATCATCGTCAGCGGACTTGGCAAGGCACAATGAAGGAGCAAGGCGGCCGAGACCGGACATGGTTGCCTTTCCGCGCGGTCAATCGCCGCGGTCTGCCGGGTTTCGATCCCGGCATGCAGCGCCATCACCTCTTGCCGCGGCAACTGCTCCGCCAGGATGGCACGGCCAGCCTGCTGCGGGCGGTCGGGCGCGACCGGCTGCGGTTCGATGATTTTCGCCGCAATGGCCTGTTGCTGCCGGCTACGGATCATGCCGCCCTCAGGATCGGCCTACCGCTGCACCGAGGGCCGCACCGGACCTATAATGAGCTGGTCAGCGAGCGCGTCGGCCAGATCGAGGCTAGCTGGGCGCGCAGCCGAACACAGACGCCTGAAGTCGCATTAACCGATGCGCTGGCCCGGCTGGAGTTGTTGCAGCGCGCGCTGCGGCGGCGCCTGCTCGATCAGCGTCGGCGCCTGCTGCTCAGCCGCAAGGACCCGCTGGGCAGCGGGGTAGACTTTGCCGAACTTGATGCGCTGGTTGATGACCTGTGGCCCGCCACGGATGTGGACGGGCCCTGATCGATCAAAAGGAGGCTTGATTTATGCGAGGGCCATCCGCGCCTTTTCGGCCAGTTCGGCCCGTGCGCGGTTGTATTCAGCTTCCATCCGGTCAACCCGGTCAGCCACACTCTCAACCGCCTTGACCGCGTTGATCCCCTGGCCCGAACCCCAGATGTCCTTCCAGGCCTTGGCCTCGGTATTGCCGCCCGAGCCGAAGTTCATCTTGCTCGGGTCGCTCTGTGGCAGGTTGTCGGGATCGAGGCCGGCGGCGACGATCGAGGGGCGCAGATAGTTGCCGTGGACCCCGGTGAAGAGGTTCGAATAGACGATGTCGTCAGCCCGGCCTTCGACGATGCTGTTCTTGTAGCCATCGACTGCATTGGCTTCCTTGGTCGCGATCCACGGCGTGCCGATATAGGCAAAGTCCGCGCCCATCGCCTGGGCTGCCAAAATCGAATGGCCGCAGGCGATCGAGCCGGACAGCGCCACCAGGCCATCGAACCACTCGCGGATTTCCTGCATCAGCGCGAAAGGTGAAAGCGTGCCGGCATGGCCACCGGCCCCGGCGGCGACCGGGATCAGGCCATCGGCGCCCTTTTCGATCGCCTTGCGGGCAAAGCGATCGTTGATCACGTCGTGCAGCACGATCCCGCCCCAGGCGTGAACTGCGTTGTTGATGTCTTCACGCGCACCAAGCGAGGTGATGGTCATCGGCACCTGCCACTTGGCGCAGACCTCCATGTCTTCCTCAAGCCGGTTGTTGGTCTTGTGGACGATCTGGTTGACGGCATAGGGCGCGGCCGGGCGATCCGGGTTGTCGCGGTTGTGCGCGGCCAGTTCCTCGGTGATCCGGTGCAGCCATTCGTCAAGCACACCCGAAGGCCGCGCGTTGAGTGCCGGGAAGCTGCCGATGATCCCGGCCTTGCACTGGGCGATCACCAGTTCCGGTCCCGAAACGATGAACAGCGGCGAACCGATAACGGGCAGGCGCAGGCGGTCAAACGGGGCGGGCAACGGCATGGGTGGCATTCTCCGGTAGCTTAATCGGACGGTTAAGCGGCGTCATAGCAGAGGGCGGGGCGCTGTCGAGTGGGGCAGGCCTCGCAATTTGATGAGCCTGGCATGTTGCGGCCACATTCTCGCGCTAGCGCCGGTGGCATGGGTACGATCGTGGCTCTGGCGCGCGACGAAGCGCACAATTTCTCCAAGACGGCAGCTGAGCGGTTGCGGCTGGTTGCAGGGCTGGGCGTGGAGGGTGACGCCCACGCCGGGATCACGGTCAAGCACCGATCACGCGTCGCCAAGGATCCCGGCCAGCCGAACCTGCGACAAGTCCACCTGATCCATGCCGAACTGTTCGATGAGCTGGCGGGCAAGGGCTTCGCGGTGGCGCCGGGCCAGCTTGGCGAGAATGTAACCACGCGAGGGTTAGACCTGCTGGGGTTATCGGCCGGGACACGCCTCCGGCTTGGTGCCGATGCAGTGATCGAGGTGACTGGGCTGCGCAATCCGTGCCACCAGATCAACGGGATTGCCCCCGGTCTGATGGCCGCCGTGCTGGACCGCGCGGACGATGGCAGTCTGATCCGCAAGTGCGGCATCATGGCGGTGGTCGTTGCAGGTGGGATGATTGCTGTGACCGATCGGATCACCTTGGTGCACGTACCTCAGCAGCACGTGCCATTGCCGGTGGTCTAGAACACCGGCCCCAGCGCCGGGTCGAGATCGCGCGGACGGGTCAGGTGGACGAGCCGGGCGCAGCGGTCTTTCAGATCGGCCCAACGCTCGATATTCAGTTCGAGCACCGCATAGCAGGCGGTCGGGAACTTTTCCTCCACCGCATCGCGCAAGGGGCTGGTGCCATCATCGGGCACCAGGTCAAAGATCAGGTCTTCGAGGCCCGGATTGTGCCCGACCATCATGATCGCGGCCGGATCGCCATCTTGTTCGCGCAGCACATCGGCCAGGGTGACGCTGCTGGCCAGGTAAATCCGCCGATCCCACATCACCTTCACCGGCCGGCCGCTGGCGTGGCAGGCCAGTTCGATCGTTTCGGCACAGCGGATCGCCGGCGATGACAGCACCCGGTTCCACTGAACGCCATGGTCGCGGATGTGCCGCCCCATGATCTCCGCCCCGGCGCGGCCGCGTTCGTTGAGCGGCCGATCGAAATCGCGCGCGCGCGGATCGCCCCAGTCGGACTTGGCATGACGGAACAGACCGAGGAGTTTCACGCAGGGCTCTCGTTAGGAACGGTGTGCCCAGAAACACTGGCGCCGACCCGTTGTAAAGCCTCGTCCAAAGTCACCCGGGAAATCGGAGTGCCGGCCGGGAAGGCCGAGAGCAGGCGCGAGGGGAAGGCCGAGGACAGCACAACAAAATGGCCGCGGTCTTCCTTGCTGCGGATCAGCCGGCCAAAGGCCTGCGCCAGGCGGGCGCGGATGATCTGGTCATCATAGGCCGATCCGCCGCCCGCCAGCCGCCGTGCGCGGTGCAGGATCGACGGCTTGGGCCAGGGCACCTGTTCCATCACCACCAGGCGCAGCGAATGGCCCGGCACGTCAACCCCATCGCGCAGGGCATCGGTGCCGAGCAGCGAGGCGCGGGGATCATCGCGGAAGATATCGACCAGGGTGCCAGTGTCGATCGGATCAACGTGCTGGGCATAGAGCGGCAGGCCGGTGCGGGCGAGCCGGTCGGCAATCC
>DKII01000021.1:30365-30554 GCA_002454125.1 Novosphingobium sp. UBA6722 | reverse complement strand
AAGGCCTATCGCCCCGGCCATGCCGACTATGCTTATGATGCCAAGTACGGCTTTCGCGACTATCGCGGCGGCGGGCGCAGCTCGGCGCGCGAAACGGCGGCGCGGGTCGCCGCCGGGGCCGTCGCGCGGCTGGTGATCCCGGAAGTGGCGATCATTGGCTATGTCGCCGAGATCGGCGGCGATGCGATC
>DKII01000021.1:28230-30277 GCA_002454125.1 Novosphingobium sp. UBA6722 | reverse complement strand
CCGAGATCGGCGGCGATGCGATCGACCTCGCCAACTTCGATGCCGCCGAGATCGGCAACAACCCGTTCTTCTGCCCCGATGCCAAGGCTGCGGCGCGCTGGGAGAAGATCGTCGATGAAGCGCGGCTGGCCGGGTCTTCGGTCGGCGCGGTGGTTGAATGCTTGGCCACTGGCGTTCCCGCCGGCTGGGGCGCGCCGCTTTATGCCAAGCTCGATTCCGAACTGGCGGCGGCGATGATGAGCATCAATGCCGTGAAGGGCGTGGAAATCGGTGATGGCTTTGCCGCCGCCCGCCTGCGCGGTGAGGATAATGCCGATCCGATGCGACCGGGCGAGGGCGGGCCGGAATTCCTGGCCAATCACGCTGGCGGGATCGCTGGCGGCATCTCGACGGGCCAGCCGGTCAAGGTGCGGGTAGCCTTCAAGCCGACCAGCTCGATCCTGACCCCGGTCGAAACGATCGACCGCGATGGCGGCGCGACCGAAATTCGCACGAAGGGCCGCCACGATCCGTGTGTCGGTATTCGCGGCGTGCCGGTGGTCGAGGCGATGATGGCTCTGGTCCTGGCCGACCAGAAGCTGCTGCACCGCGGTCAATGCGGCTGAACGCTGCGGCTGAACGCTAGAGCAGGTCGTCGAACGCAGCGAAGATCTGCTTCAGACCGGCGGGCTGGTCCGCCTGACGCAAGGTTTCCAGCGCCCCGGCGATATTGAGCGCATATTCGCCAACCGAATCCTCGCTGCGACACTGCTCTGCCCCAAGCGAGCGGAGCAGGCGGATTGCGGGCCGGTTTTCCAAGAGGACCTGGGAGTCGAGGGTGGCAATGCCCTCCAGCCGGCAATGGATCAGCAAGACTGCCGAGAGCATTCGCGCCAGGCCCTGGCCGTGAAAGTCATCGAGCACGGCGATGGCAAATTCGGCACGGCGGCTCTGCTCGTCAGAGCGGACCGCGTGGACCACACCGATCGCCTGGTCTTCTGGATCGTCGGACAGGATTGCACCCCAGGCGAGATGCCGGTGGCCATCGACGTCGACCAGTTTCTCGATCACGTGATCGGGCATGGTCGGGGCCGGGGTGAAAAAGCGCAGATAGCGCGACCGGTCAGATAGCTGCGCCACGCCCTCGCGCAGCCGCTCCTCGTCGTCGGGCCGGACGGCGCGGATGCAGATCGCGCGGCCGTCCTCGAGCCGGGTCTGGATGACCCGCTCGTCGAAATCGCTGCCTGTCCCGTCCGTCACGCTGTTCGCTCCGTCGGAACCTGCCCGGTCCTAGCCGCGCAGCACCGCGCCAAGTTTCGCCGCCGCCGCCGTAATCGCTTCGGCGATGCCCTTGAGTTCCGCCTCGGTATAACTCTTTTCGGCGGGCTGCAGCGTCACTTCGACCGCCAGCGATTTCTGCCCATCAGGCACGCCCTGGCCGCGGAAATCATCGAACAGGCGGACCGCGACGATGTTGGCCTTGTCCGCGCCTTTGACCGCGCGGACCAGATCGCCAGCTGGGAGCTTGGCATCGACCAGGAAGGCAAAGTCGCGCGTCACGGCCTGCAGCGCCGGCGGCGCATAGGCGGCGCGGGCAAAGCCGGCGGTGCCGCGCTTGGCCGGGATGGCATCAAGGAACAACTCGATCGCCGCGACGGGACCATCGACGTCAAACTGCTTGAGCAGCGCCGGATGGAGCATGCCAAAGCGGGCCAGCACGGTCTTGGGCCCAAGCCGCAGCGTGGCCGACTGGCCGGGATGGAACTGCGCGCCCGCTTCGCCCATCACCTGCAGGTTGTCGACCGGCGCGCCGGCTTCGGCCAGCAGGGCTAGGGCCTCGGCTTTGGCATCGAAGGCGTCGAAGGTGGCAGCCTTGCCCGTGGCCCAGCCGCGCGGGGTCTTCTCGCCCGCCAAGATTGCGCCGAGCGTCAGACGCTCGTCGCTGTGGCCGCTTGTCCCGCGCAGGTAGCGGCGGCCGAGTTCGAACAGCCGCAGGCCGGCAGCGCCGCGATCGCTGTTGCGCTTGGCCGCCGAGAGCAGGCCCGGCAGCAGCGAGGGGCGCATGACC
>DKII01000021.1:27742-28188 GCA_002454125.1 Novosphingobium sp. UBA6722 | reverse complement strand
GGGCGCATGACCTTGAGGTCTTCGCTGATCGGATTGGCCAGGGTCCAGAGGCCGCCGTTGCCGTCGGCGAAGGCCGCTGCTTCGGCTTCCGGAAGGAACGACCAGGTGACCGCTTCGTTGAGGCCGCGAGCCGCAGCGGCGCGGCGCAGCTTGCGCTCCAGCTTCTGCGCCGGGGTCGCGGTCGGCCGGGCGACGCCATCGACGCGCGGCAGGGCGACGCTGGCAACATTGTCGAGCCCATGGATGCGAACCACTTCCTCGACCAGATCGGCGGCGCCATCGACGTCCGGGCGCCAGCTCGGCACGGTCACGTTCCATTGCGCATCGGCATGGAAACCAAGCGCAGCGAGGATCTCGCGCTGGCGATCGCCGGGAATGGCAACGCCGCCGAGGCCTTCCGACATGGTCGGATCGTAGGCGACAACCTTGGTCCCGGCGGGCGGATT
>DKII01000021.1:0-27690 GCA_002454125.1 Novosphingobium sp. UBA6722 | reverse complement strand
ATTGCCGGCCTGGATCACTTCGCTCGGCTCCCCGCCGCAGATCTCGACGATCAGTTCGGTCAGGATCGCCAGGCCGGCATCGAGGAAGGCCGGATCGACCCCGCGCTCGAACCGGGCGCGGGCGTCAGAGGTCAGGTTGAGCGCGCGGCCAGTCTCGCCAATGCGGACCGGATCGAAATAGGCCACCTCCAACAGTACGTCGGTCGTTTCGTCCGAACAGCCCGAATGCTCACCGCCCATGATCCCGGCGATGTCGTGCACGCCCTTGTCGTCGGCAATTACAGTCATCGCCGAGGTCAGCGTGTATTCCTTGCCGTTGAGCGCGAGGCAGCTTTCCCCGTCCACCGCGCGGCGGGCGAAGATTGCCCCGCTCAGCTTTGCAAGGTCATAGGCGTGGGCCGGGCGACCATAGGCCAGCATGACGTAATTGGTGATGTCGACCAGCGCCGAGATCGGGCGCTGGCCAGCGCTGAGCAGCCGGTCCTGCAGCCATTGCGGCGAGACACCGTTCTTCACGCCGCGGATCGCGCGGCCGAAGAAGGCCGGGCAGCCTTCGGGATCGTCGGTGCGGATCGGCAGCGGGCAGGGGAAGCTGCCGGGTACGGCCTGAACCGCAATTGGCTTGAGCGTGCCGAGGCCGGCCGCAGCCAGATCGCGGGCAATGCCATAGACGCCCATGCAGTCCGGCCGGTTCGGCGTGATCGCCACGTCGAAGACCGGATCGGTGCCGTGATAATCGGCAAAGGCGGTGCCCACCGGCGCATCGGCCGGAAGCTCGATGATCCCGTCGTGATCGTCGCCCAGTTCGAGCTCGCGGGTCGAGCACATCATGCCGTTGCTCTCAACGCCGCGGATCGCGCTCTTCTTGAGCTCGAACCCGCCGGCTGGAACCACTGCACCCGGCAGGCCGAGCACGCCGACCAGGCCGGCACGGGCATTGGGCGCGCCGCAAACGACCTGCAGCGGCGTACCGTCTCCGGTATCGACAGTCAGCACCTGCAGCTTGTCGGCATTGGGGTGGCGCTCGGCGGTCAGTACCTTGGCGACCTTGAATCCGGCGAGCTTGGCGGCGGGATCCTCGGTCCCTTCGACCTCAAGCCCGACGGCGTTGAGCTTGGCCGCAATCTCCTCGACCGAAGCCGAGGTGTCGAGGTGGTCCTTGAGCCAGGAAAGCGAGAACTTCATCGTGCCGCCCTCCTCAAGCCGCAGTGCCGACGCCGCCCGACAGGGTCGGGACGTCGTTGGGGTTGAAGCCATAGTGCGACAGCCAGCGGGCATCGCCATCGAAGAAGGCGCGCAGGTCGTCCATCCCGTATTTCAGCATGGCAAGGCGATCGACGCCGACGCCGAAGGCAAAGCCCTGCCACTCGTCCGGATCGAGCCCGCCGGCGGCGATGACCTTGCGGTTCATCATCCCGCTGCCGAGCAGTTCCATCCAGCCATGACCCGGCGCATCGCCTGAACCGCCGAGCACGCGCTTGCCGCCCACCAGCGCGAAGCCGACGTCGACCTCGACCGAAGGTTCGGTGAAGGGGAAGTAGCTGGGGCGCAGGCGCAGGACGATATCGTCACGCTCGAAGAAGGCCTTGAGGAAGGTCTCGAGCGTCCACTTGAGGTGGCCGAGGTGAATGCCGCGGTCGATGACCATGCCTTCGACCTGGTGGAACATCGGTGTGTGCGTGGCGTCGCTGTCAGACCGGTACACGCGGCCGGGTGCAATGATGCGGATCGGCGCGCCCTGCTCGATCATCGCGCGGATCTGCACCGGGCTGGTGTGGGTGCGCAGCAGCGTCGCCCGGCCTTCGGCATCCTTGTCGGGGAAGTAGAAGGTATCGTGCATCGCGCGGGCCGGATGGCTTTCCGGGATGTTGAGCGCGGTGAAGTTGTGCCAGTCGTCCTCGATCTCGGGACCGGTGGCGACGGCGAAGCCCAGGTCGGCGAAGATCTCGGCCAGTTCGTCCATCACTTGGCTGACCGGGTGGACCGAGCCGCGCGGCGTTTCAGGGGCGGGCAGGGTCAGGTCGACCGTTTCATTGGCGAGACGCGCTTCGAGGACTGCCGCTTCAAGGCCAGCCTTGCGGGCAGCGAGCGCTTCGGTCACGCCTTCGCGCAGGGCATGGATCTGCGGGCCGACGGTCTGACGGTCTTCGGGCGACATTGCGCCCAGGGTCTTGAGCAGGCCCGAGATCGAGCCTTGCTTGCCCAGAAACTCGATCCGCAAGGCCTCCAGCGCGTCGAGATCCTGCGCGGCGGCAATGCGTGCCAGCGCCTCTTCACGGGTGCTTGCGTAATCCACTGGTTTGGCCCTGTCCTTTGCTTGGAATGGCGCCTTTAGCGGCCTTGCAGGCAGGGTCAAAACCGAATCTGCTATTCGCTGGGCGTGGTTGCTCCGGCTGGCGTATCAAGCGTCTGGACGGCAGCGCCGTGAACCCGCGCCCGCTCATACATGAAGCGTTCGAGCACCGGGTGGGGCAGGGCGGCATATTGGCGCGGGCTCATGCCCATGAATTCGCGGAAGTCGCGGACGAACTGGGCCTGGTCGTGATAGTGCTGGTCGATCGCCCCGATCCACTTGCGCGAACGGTCGAGCATGAATTGCGCCAGGCTGCGCATGAAGCGTTGGCGGCGCAGCAGCAGCTTGGGCGGAAAGCCGAAATGGCGCAGGCACAGCCGCTCGACCGTCCGCTGGCCGATCGCGGAAAGCTCAACCATCTCGGCGACAGAATTTATCTCCGGATCAACCAGCGCGGCGTGAATCGCCAGGATCCGGGCCTCTTCCTCGGGATCGATTGGCGGGATCGATTCGAAATAGGCGATGATCCGGGCCAGCTCTTCGGCTTCGTCCTCGGGCCGCAGGGTCAGGCTTGCGGCCAGCGGCACGAAGCGGGCGAAGCTGTCATGGCGATCGCCGTCGGCGATCAGGTTGGCATGATCGGCAGCCGGCAGACCGATGAATCGCGCCCAACCCAGCGGCATCAGGCCGATGCCCCAGAACCGGGCTGGCCCCAGGCGGAAATTGGTGGAGCGCGTGCTGGGGCCGGTGGCAACAAAGCGCGCATTCTCCACCCGATCGCCGCCGTCGATCCAGGCGCAGGGCCGCTCGCCGGCAAAAAAGCGCAGATTGGCCCATTCGGGCTGCAGCGCGTCGGTCACCTGATCGCCCTCGGGCAGGTCGATCTCGGTCAGGTAAAAGGTGGTGAAGCACGCCTGCAGGCTGGGCGGCGGGGCATAGAACCGCACCTTCACGGCAACGTCGGTGGGCGCGGCGTTTGGCATCAGGGGCGGTGCAGGGCCTGGACGGCGGCCCCGGCGGCGGCAGCGCGGGCTTGCGCCGCAGCCCGCAGCACCGGGTGCTCCAGCGCGGCATAGGTGCTGGGGCTCATGGCCATGAAGCGCTTGAAATCGCGGACGAAGTGCGCCTGATCGACATATTGGCAATCCAGCGTCTTGATCCATGACAGCGAGGGATCGAGCATGAACTGGGCCAGGCTGCGCAGGAACCGTTGCCGCCGCAGCAACAGCTTGGGCGAGAACCCGAACGCGCGCAGCGACAATCGCTCAAGCGAGCGCGGGGATAGCCCGATTCTCTCGGCCAGTTCGCTGACCGTGCCCGAATCGAGATCGACCAGCGCGCCGTGCGCCGCCTTGATCCGGGCCTCGTCCTCGGCTGGTGGACGCTGGGCGAGCAGGCCCAGCAGGAAGGCATCGATCCGCTGGGCCTCGGCCGCAGGATCCGCCGATCCGGCAAAGATCGTGTCCAGCAGCGGGGTGAAGTGGGCATAGGCGGCAGTGGCCGCGCCATCGCAGGTGCGATCGGCGTGATTGACCGCAGCCACGCCAACCAGCCGGGCCCAGCCCAGCGGCAGCAGTCCGATCCCCCAGCTGCGCATTGGCCCGGTGCGGAACCGGGCGGCATGGCTGGTTGGGCCGGTGGCGATGAAGTGCGGCATGGGGCGCAGCGGCTCGGCGCCGATCCCGGCCTCCCAGCTATCGTTGTGGGCGAAGCGCAGGTTGGCCCACTCGGGATGAAGCCAGTCCTCGATCCGGGCATCCGGGGCGATATCGACCTCGGTCAGGTAATAGGTGGTGATATAGGGCGCCAATGCCGGCGATGGCATGAAGAAGCGGACCCGCACCGCCTCACCCAGTCGCTGGCTGCTCATTGTAGCGCTAACACCCCTGTTTCCCGTGGTCGCATCCGGGATTGGGGTGATACTTGCATTGCCGCACTGTGCCCGCAAGCTTTTCAGCGCGATCGCTTCAATCCGATACGAAAAGGGCGCAGACGGTTACCCGTCCGCGCCCCTTGCGCTGTGGCGGGTTGCCCGCGGCTTAAGCCGGGAGGGCAGCCTTGGCCTGGGCGATGACGGCCGCGAAGACGCCGCCTTCGTTCATCGCCAGGTCGGCCATTGCCTTGCGGTCGAGTTCGATCCCGGCCAGCTTGGTGCCGTGGATGAACTGCGAATAGGTCAGGCCTTCGGCGCGAACCGCAGCGTTGATGCGCTGGATCCACAGAGCGCGGAAGGTCCGCTTCTTAACCTTGCGGTCGCGGTAGGCGTACTGGCCGGCCTTTTCGACCGCCTGACGCGCAACGCGAATGGTGTTCTTCCGGCGGCCGCGGTAGCCCGCTGCCTGTTCGAGAAGCCGCTTATGCTTGGCGCGGGTGGTTACACCCCTTTTGACACGTGCCATTTATCCGTACTCCTCAGTTCAGCCCGTAGGGCGCCCACTTCTTGATCGTCTTCGCGTCTGCGTCAGAGATCGTGTCGGTGCGGCGATGCTGGCGGATGTACTTGGCGTTGTGGCTGATCAAACGGTGCCGCTTGCCGACCGCACCGTGCTTGATCTTGCCGGTGGCGGTGAGCTTGAAGCGCTTCTTGACGCCGCTCTTCGTCTTGAGCTTGGGCATTTTCGTCTCCTTGTTCGAGACACGTCCAACCGGCCATGGCAGCCCTAGTTAGCCAGGCAGGTCATCGAATCCGTGTCAATGAAGGAGGCGCCCCTAAGCAGGAATCTCCCGGAAGGCAAGTCCTAAGCGTCGTTGCGCCCGCTGAACTCTCGCAGGTTCTGGGCCTTGAGCCAGGCGCGGAAGTCCCCGCCGGGGATCGGCACAGCGCCTGCGGGCGGCGCGCCGTTCATGCGATAGACGCTGACGGGCAGGCCAGTGGTAAGGGTCCGCGTCTCGCGCAGGTACCACGAAGTCCCGGGCGAAGCGGGATCGTACTCCTCATAGCGATCGAGCGCCGCAAGGTCTGCGGCCGTGAAATCGGGACCGGCGGCATAGACCTGACCGTGGACCTCGCCATCGCCCGCGATCAGCGCCGGGAACCAGCCATCATTGTCGGGCACAGCAACGATCTGGCCGGAAATGCAGGCCGGCCCCTCTGCAATCAGCCGGCAATGGATCGCCGCGATCGCGGGATTGCTGTTGCCCGCCTGGAGCGTGCCGTAAAAGAAGAAGCGCATGGGCCGGTGTTGGCAAATCGCTGCTCATCCGCCAAGAGCGTTGCGATGTCCGACCGCCTGATCCTGACCCTGTCCTGCCGTGATCGCCGCGGCATCACCGCCCGCGTGACTGGCCTGCTGTTCGAACAGGGCGGCAATGTGCTTGAGGCGCAGCAGTTCAACGATATCGCGGATGGCGAATTCTTCATGCGCGTGGCCTTCGCGCCCGGCGGGACGACCATTGAGGGTTATCGCCGCGCGCTGACCGGGCTGGCAGAAGAGCTGGGCCTGCGGTGGACGCTGCGTGCCGCCAGCGACAAGCGCCGGGTGCTGATCCTGGTCAGCAAGTTCGATCATTGCCTGTCCGACCTGCTCTATCGCCAGCGGCTGGGCGAACTGCCGATGGATGTGGTGGCAATCGCCGGCAACCACCCGCGCGCGGTGCTTTCGGCCGCCCTGCCCGATGGGGTTCCCTACCACCATCTGCCAGTCACTCCCGAAACCAAGCCGCAGCAGGAAGCCGCGCTGCGGGCGCTGATTGACGCAACCGGCGCCGAGCTGGTCGTGCTAGCGCGCTACATGCAGGTGCTGTCGGATGCGCTCTCGGCCGAGCTCGCCGGGCGCTGCATCAACATCCACCACTCGTTCCTGCCGGGCTTCAAGGGGGCCAAGCCCTATCATCAGGCCCATGCCCGGGGCGTGAAGATGATTGGCGCGACCGCGCACTACGTTACCGCCGATCTCGATGAGGGGCCGATCATCCATCAGGATGTCGAACCGATCAGCCATGCCGATGCGCCCGAAGACCTGGTGCGCAAGGGCCGCGACATCGAACGGCGCGTGCTGGCCGAGGCCGTGCGCCTGCACCTTGAAGACCGCGTGCTGCTGAACGGCAGCCGCACGGTCGTGTTCCGCAGCTAGGGAGAGAGCGATGCCCGGTGTCTGGTTTGACGAACTGTCGGTGGGCCAGCGGTTCGATCACGCGATCCGCCGCACGGTGACCGAGACGGACAATGTCCTGTTCACGACCCTGTCGCACAATCCGGCGCAGTTGCACCTTGATGCCGAGTACATGAAGGGCAGCGAATATGGCCAGGTGCTGGTCAACTCGTGCTTCACGCTCAGCCTGATGGTCGGCGTCAGCGTAGGCGACACGACCTTGGGGACGGCGGTCGCCAACCTCGGCTGGGACGAGGTGCGGTTTCCAAAGCCGGTCTTCATCGGCGATACGCTCAATATCGTGACCGAGGTGCTGGAACTGCGCGAATCAAAGTCGCGCCCCGATGCCGGGATCGTCACCTTCCTGCACCAGGCCTTCAACCAGCGCGGCGAGCTGGTCGCCTCGTGCAAGCGTTCGGGCCTGCAACGCAAGAAGCCGGCCGCCTGATCCTGGGGCTGGTGCAATGCTGCGCGGTCTGCTGACCGGCAGCGCAGCCTTCAATACTGGCGAGAAAGCCTGCGCGCCGCGGGAGCGTTGCCCGCGGCTGGCCTGCGGGCGGTACAGGACAAAATGATCACACCTTGTCCGGCCAGGCGGGATTGATTTGTCCAGCATCGAACGAACTCGCCTCCCGCTCGATTCATGAAAATATCGTAAAAACAAATATTTGAATTCTTGGCATGGCTCTTGCGATGCTGGACCCGACACGACACTCTTGGAGGATGTCGCTTGGCGGGCATGGGAGTCATTGCTGACGTATCGGATACGCTGGTCGCGGCGCTGAACCAGGCCTTGTCCGTATTGGTGCCCGCCCCTGCGCCTCAGGCCCAGTTGACTGACCTGCAGGCAACCATCTCGACCAATCCGGCGACGCTCGCGGTGTTCCTCTACGAGGTCAACGAGGACGCCAGCACGCGCAATCGCGCAATGGTGCGCCGGGTGACCCCGGGCGGACTCGAGCTGTCCAAGCCGCCGCTCACACTCGTCCTCAAATATCTGCTGGTTCCCTTTGCAGGCGACGTCCAGACCGAACAGCGGATGCTGGGCCGGGCCATGCAGGCACTTTACGAGCACCCGATCTTTTCCGGCCCTGACTTCCAGGGCAGCCCCGCCCCGGCCGGGCTGGTCGGTTCGGCCGAAGTGCTGGCCACTACGCTTGACCCGCTCTCGCTCGATGAGCGTTCGCGGATTTGGCACGCGATCCAGCGGCCCTATCGCCTGTCGCTGAGCTACCAGATTCGGGTTGCCAACATCGATACGGAGTTGCGCCAGCCGCAGCCGCTGGTGCGCAGCCGTTCGTTCGATCCTGCTGTGCCGGTAGAGGCATGAGCGGCTGGCGCGTCCTGACCGGAGAGCGGCGGCGGACCTGGTGCCCGCTGGCGCTGGCCCTGCGCGACGAATTTTCCAGCGGCGGTGTCTTGGCACGGCCTACGTTCACGCTCGAACGCCAGGCTGGCAGTGATTGGCTGCCCTCGGCGCATGCGCCGGCCATGACCAGCGGCGGCATCTATGTCTGGCCGGGGCTGGGCCGTGCTGCCGATCCGCTGGCGCTGCCGCAGTCGCGGGTGCGGGTGACGATCGCGCTCGATCACCAGATCCCGTTCTACCGGGTGACCGACGATGCGCTGGAATTCGATGTTCCGGCCTGGAACAACGATCACGATCCGGCGCTCTCACCGCTGATGCCGCAGACCGTGCTGCTGGCGCCGGGACCGTCCTATCCCTTTTCGCGCAACCTCCGGGTGCTGCGCGGGCGCGTGCTCGATAGCGGCGGCGGCCCGGTGCGTGATGCGCTGCTGGTTGCCGATGGGCTTGAACGCGCGATCACCGATGCGAGCGGCGCCTATTCGCTGGCGCTGCGCTGGCAGGCCTCCAGCGGCCCGGCGCAAATCGCCGTCAGCCATCCGCGCAGCGGCCGCAGCGCACTCGTTAACGCCACCCTGCCCGGCGATCTCGCCGCCAGCTTCGACATTACCGTGACCTGAAACCGCATTCGCAGCGCGAAGGGAGTTTGCCATGCCAGAGTATCTTGCCCCCGGGGTATATGTTGAGGAAGTGCCGAGCGGCCCGGTGCCGATCGAAGGTGTTTCGACCAGCACCGCCGGCTTCGTCGGTCTGACGGAGCGCGGCCCACTAACACCCCGGCTGGTGACCTCCTGGGGAGATTATCAATCGTGGTTTGGCGGTCTGACAGACCCAGCCACTTCGTTTCTGCCGTGGGCAGTCAAGGGCTTCTTCGACAACGGCGGTCAGCGCATGTTCGTCGCCCGCACGGTTATTCATGACGAGGCGAATGCCAGTGCCGGCGCGGCCGTTGCGGCTGCGCTTGACCATCCGACCGCGACGGCCGGCCAGACGGTGCTGTTCACTGCGACAGGTCCCGGCGACTGGGGCAACCGGCTGTTCATCGACATTGCTGCGGGCAGCAATTCAACCGCTACGCGCCCGACGATCCGCGTGCGCATCCTCTATTACCGCACGGCGCCGCCAACCCCGCTGGTCAATCCGTTCGACTCGGCCGAGATCGCCAATGCTAACCGGCGCGAGCCGACCGTGTCCGAGGTCTATGACAACCTTGGCGTAACGCCCGACAGCGCCGATTACTTCGTCAACTTCATCTCTGCCCGCTCACGGCTGATCGAAGTCGAATGGGGCGATCCGTCGCTGGCCGCCGGACGGCCCGATGACACCACCTTTGTGCCGCTCAATTCGGTTGTCGGCGATGACGGCACCGGCACGCTCGCGACGGCTGACTTCCTGGGGGATCCGTCCGATCCGCCGGGCACGCGCCAGGGTCTGGCCGGGCTGGCCGATATCGATCCGATCTCGATCCTGGCCGCGCCGGATCATGCCAATGCCGTAGCCCTGCCCAACGCCCCCGATCGCGACGCGCTGCGCAACGCGGTGATCGACCAGTGCGAACTGCTGCGCGATCGCTTTGCCGTGATCAGCGTCGAAGGTGGCGAGGGTGATGTCAGCACGATCAACCCGCCGCGCGACAGCTCCTATGCCGCGTTCTATGCCCCCTGGATCCGGGTCTCCGATCCGCGCAACGGCGCGACCCTGCTGGTTCCGCCGGTCGGCCATGTCGCCGGGGTCTATGCCCGGACCGACATTGAACGCGGGGTCCACAAGGCCCCTGCCAACGAAGTGCTGCGTGGCATGGTGACGGTGGACATCAACGCCACCCGCAAGCCGCTTGAGTTCACCTTTGGCAAGCGTGAGCAAGACATCCTAAACCCGCGCGGGGTCAACCTGATCCGCGATTTCCGCTCCGACCGCCGCGGCATTCGCATTTACGGCGGCCGGACCATGTCGACCGACGGCAACTGGCGCTATGTCAACGTGCGCCGACTGCTGTTGTTCATCGAGGAATCGATCGACGAAGGCACCCAGTGGGTGGTGTTCGAGCCGAACGATGAACCGCTGTGGGCCCGGGTGCGGCAATCGGTCCGCAACTTCCTGTTGCTGACCTGGCGAACCGGCGCGCTGCAAGGCGGGCGCGAGGAAGACGCTTTCTTCGTGCGCTGCGACCGCACCACCATGACCCAGGCCGATATCGATGCCGGCAGGCTGATCTGCCACATCGGGGTGGCCCCGGTAAAACCGGCGGAATTCGTGATCTTCCGCATCCAGCTCAACACCGCGACCGATTGAAGGAGGCGAGACCATGCCCGCTATCCAACGCAATGATCCCTATTCGTCCTACAACTTCCTCATCACCGTGAACGGCATCTCGAATGACGGGAACGCCGTATCGGGTTCCTTCAAGGAGATCGGCGGACTTGAATTCGAAGTCAGCCCAATCGAATACCGCAACGGCAGCGAAGCGACCACGGTGCGCAAGATGCCGGGGCTGGTGAAGTACACCAACCTCAGCTGCAAGCGCGGCATCACCGGCGATCTGGTGTTCTGGAACTGGGTTCTGGCCGGGGTCAAAGGCCAGGTCCAACGTGCCGATGGTTCGATCATCCTGCTCGATGAAAATCGCGCCGAAGTGATGCGCTGGAACTTCCGGCGGGCCTGGCCCAGCAAATATACCGGGCCAAGCCTGAACGCTGCCAACAACGAAATCGCCCTCGAATCCCTCGAGATCTGTCACGAGGGCCTGGAAATCGACGCTTGACCCAGACGATTTCCCCCTTGCCGCAGCCGCGGCTGCCGGGCGTCGGGTTCGAGGCGGTGCGCGTCTCGAACCCCAGCGCGCTGCGGACCGACGTTGCCTTGTTCATCGGCCACAGCGAACGCGGGCCGGTGGGCTTGCCGGTGCGGGTCGATGGCATGCGGTACTTTCAGGCCGTGTTCGGCGGCTGGCTGGCGGATGCCGATTGCCCGCTCTCGCTCAAGGGCTTCTTCGACAACGGCGGGCGCCAGGCGTGGATGCTGCGGCTGGCCCCAGGGGCGAACGAGGCGGACGGCCTGTGGGCGCTGGGCGGGGGCGGGGCTTTCGTGCCACCGGGGCTGGCCGTTAGCCAGCTGCGGATTGTTGCCGCGAGCCCGGGTGACTGGGCGAACCGGATTGCCGTGGCTCCGGTGCTGTACCGCACCCGCACCGGGCTTCTGCTCGACATCGAGGTGACCCGCGATGGCGTTTTGGTAGAGCGCCTTGCCGGTCTGCCGGTGACATCGGTCCGAAGCCTGGCCGAAGCGATCGAAGCGCGCTCGCAGCTGATCCGGATCGATACTGAATTCGCCATGGTTCCCGCCGTCTCGCCGGGGCTTGGGCCAACCCGCCAAGCCTGGCCGGCTGTCGCGCTGGCCAATGGCACCAACGGCACCACGCCTGTACTGGCCGACTATGTCGCCGCGCTGGAGCTTGCCGCGCAGCTGCCCGAACCTGCCATGCTGATCATGCCGGACCTCCACCGCGATGGCGGGAGCGATGCGGCGCGCGCCGAAGTATTGCTGGCCGCAGCGCGGATGGCCGATGGCCTGCTGGATCGCATGGTGATTGCTGATGCGCCCGAGACGGTGCGCGATGAGGTCGCGCTGGAAGCCTGGCTGGCGCTGCTGCAACAGGACCCCGCGGTCCATCGCTGTGTCGCCTGCTACCATCCCTGGGTCCAGGTTGCCGATCCGCTAGGCGACATCCGCGCGCCGCAACGAACACTGCCGCCGTCCGGGCACGTGGCCGGGGCGATCGCCGCCAGCGACCTTGGCAAGGGTGCCCATGTCACTGCGGCCAACCTCACTCTCAACGAGGTGATCGATACCAGCCGCCGGCTGACGCCCGACAGCCGCCTGCCGATTGCCCAGGCCGGGGTGAACCTGCTCGACTGCCAAAGCGGCCGGGGCATGGTCATCTGGGGCGGCCGGATGCTGCGCAGCGACGATGCGGCGCCGCGCTTCGTCGCGCACCGGCGCTTCATTCACCGGCTGGTGCGGGCGCTGCGGCGCAGCTGGGCACCGCAGGTGTTCGAAGCCAACGACGACCAGCTGCGCTATGCAATCGCCCGCCAGGCGACCTCGCTGCTGCTCGAGGCGTTCCACTCGGGCGTGCTCAAGGGCAACCGCCCGGACGAAGCCTACCGGGTCGATGTTGGCGATACGCTCAACAATGCCGCCGCCCGCGCCGAAGGGCGGGTCTATTGCCAGATCGCCATCGCGCCGGCGGTGCCGATGGAATTCATCCAGATCCGGATCAGCCTCAGCCGCGACGGCGTAGTCGAGATGGTGGAACCATGAGCGACGATATACAGAATGCCTACCGCTTCATGGTCCTGCTCGACCCGACCGATGCGTTCATCCCGCGCGAGCTGATCACCCTTGCGCTCGAGCGGGCGCCGGGCTCGTTCCAGAGCTGCACCGGGCTTGGCGCAGAGCTGGAAGTCACGACCTATGCCGAGGGTGGACGCAATGACTATGTCCACCAGCTGCCGGTCCGGCACAGCTGGAACCGGATCGTCCTGTCGCGCGGAATTGCCCGCGATCCGGTCTTGTTCGCCTGGTACGAGGCCGGCCTGTTCGGCTCGCTTGGGGCGCGGCGCGACGGTGCGATCGTGATGCTCAATCCGGCCGGAATCCCCACGATGTTCTGGACTTTCAGCCGCGGTCTGGCCGCGCGCTATTCCGGTCCGGAGTTCCGCGCCACCCAGGATGGCCTGGCGATCGAGCAGCTGGAAATTGCGCATGAGGGTCTGAAATCGGTCCCCGGCCCGGCGCTGGCGGGAGTAGTTTAACATGATCTCGATCGACCAGCTGACCGTCAACGTCACGGTTGAAGGGGAAGCCAGTGCGGGCGAAGCGGCCTTTGCCCGGCTGTTCGACAAGTTCAGCCGGCTGCGCGAGGAGCGCCAGCGCGCCGAACAGGATCGCGCCGCGGCCATGGCGCATGACCGGCGGATCATGGGCGGGCGGCGCTAGGCGATGGACCTCAATCCCCCCAACTTGCCGTTCCTGTCGGTCGGCGGCACATTCGAATCCGCCCTGCTGCGGATTATCGCCCCCGAAGTGGAAGAGCGCGATATCCCGGTGCGGTTCAATCCGACCAGCTACCAGCTGCAAAAGTCCAACAACTTCTCCGAAATCGCCATTCCCGGGCTGGAAACGCCGCCGATCCAGTACATCCGGGGGGGCAGCGAACGGCTCAGCCTGACCCTGCTGCTCGACACCTCGGACAGCCTCAAGAACGTCCGCGAAGAATATGTTGACCGGCTGGCCAGGCTGATGCGGATCAACACCGAACTGCATGCCCCGCCGATCGTCCAGTTCATCTGGGACACCGAAATCTTCCAGGGCGTGATCGATACGATGTCGGTCAATTACCTGCTGTTTTCGCCCGACGGGGTGCCGATGCGGGCCGAAATGGCGATGACGCTGATCGCCTATCGCCCGGTCGAGGTCCAGATTGCCGAACGCCCGCGCAATTCGCCAGATGTCGAAAAGAGCGTGGCCTATCGCCGGGGTGACCGGCTCGACCTGATTGCCGCCGGGGTGTTCCAGGATCCGGCGCGCTGGCGCGACATTGCCCGGACCAACGGTATCGCCGACCCGCGCCGGATCGCGCCGGGAACGCAATTGCTGGTGCCGCGGATCACCGGCGGACGGGGGGCAGCATGAGCTTCTTTGCCCAAACCATCGCCGGGCTGCCGGCAACCGGGTTTTACGCTCCTGACTTTCTGGTCGAGGTGAACGGGGCCGAGCTTGATCCGCACGCGTCGTCAGATCCGAACGCCGCCTCGAAGGGCGATGTCCTGTCGATCAAGGTGACGATGGCGCTGGACGAGCTGACCAGCGCCGAAATCCAGCTCAACAACTGGGACGACAAGGCCGTCTGGTTCAAATACTCGGACCGCCCCAGTCCTTACCCGGGAGACACCGTGCTGGTGAAGCTGGGCTATGCCGGCGCGCTGCGTGCCCTGCTCCATGGCGAACTGAAGAGTTTGGCCCCCAGCTTCCCGGCCACAGGATCGCCCACGCTCCGGCTTGGCGTGCTCGACTTCATGGACAGGCTTAAGCACAGCCGCCCTGGCGAGGATGCTGTGCGCCAGTTTGCCAACAAGCAGTACAGCGAAATCGCCAGAGCGGTTGGCGAGCGCCATGGCCTGACCGTCGAGGCAGTGGACGACGGGATTGTCCATGCCGAGACCCTGCAGGGCAACCTTGACGATGCGCAGTTCCTTCAGGTGCTGGCCCGCCGGGCGGGCTACGTCTGCTACATGCATACTTCACCCGACAGCGGCGAACCGGTGCTGCGCTTTGCTCCGCCGAGCGATGGCGAACAGGCGCCGGTGGCCAGCGAACACGCCTGCACCTGGGGCGAAAGCCTGATCAGCTTCGAGCCGACGCTGACCATGGGCAACCAGGTCTCGCAAGTAACCGTGCGCGGCTGGAACCTGGATACCATGGAAGAGATCGTCGGCACGGCCACCGCCGCCGACCTGGGTGGGGGCAGTGGCAGCAGCGGACCGGACAATGCCGCCAGCAACCGCCAGGACATCGTGATCCTGAGCGATGTCCGTTCGATGGAAGAGGCCAATGCGCTGGCGCTCGCCCAACTGCGCAACCGCGCCGATAGCTACATCACGGCGCGCGGCGAAGTGATCGGAACACCCGAACTGCGCCCCGGCGACACCATGCAGATCGACGGACTGGGGACGCGGTTCAGCGGCAATTACTTCGTCACCGGAGTTGAGCACACGCTGGGCAGCGAAGGCTTTCGGACGCGCTTCGATGCGCGGCGCACCCGGGAAGGAACAGCGGCATGACCATGCTTTCCGCCTTGCTCGAAGACTATGGCCAGGAACCGGGCGAACGGCTCTACGGGGTCTATCCGGCTGTCGTCCGGGGGGTCGAGGATCCGGAAAACAAGGGGCGGATCAGGGTCGCCTGCGCAGCGATCTCATCGTCCTATCTCAGCGACTGGATCTCGGTGATCCAGGCCGATGCCGGCTCTGGCTATGGTGCCTATTTCATCCCCGAGCTGGAGGATCAGGTGATCATCGCCTTCCTCAACGGCAGCCCGCGCACACCGATCGTGCTGGGTTCGATTTACAGCGCCAACAAGCTGCCGCTGATGGCGCGCTCGGCCACTTCGGTCCCGCGCTATTTCGCAACCCCGGCCGGCCATCAGATCGTCATGGAAGACAAGACCGGCAAGCGCATCGAGATCGTCGATGCGACCGGGTCGAACAAGGTGCTGATCGATACCGCAGCCAACAAGATCACCATTTCCGCCAGCGCCGATATCGAAATCAGCGCGGGCGGCAACCTCACCCTTAGCGCCAACGGCACGGTCACGGTGTCGGGCGCTTCGATCAACCTCAACTGACGGAGCGCGCAATGGGACAGCCAGCGGCCAAGCAGGGCGATCAGGCGGTGGGGGTGGATACCCACGTGGTGATGGTTCCGTCCCCGCCGGGCTCGCCCGTGCCAACCCCGCTGCCTCATCCGTTTGCCGGAATTCTGGACACGGATCTGTCTGCAGACGTCAAGATCGATGGGCGCGCTGCGGCGATGGTCAACTCGGTCGCCACCAACACGCCGCCGCACGTTCCAACCCCGCCGGGGGTTTCGTTCCAGTCGCCGCCCGACAACAAGGGCCCGGTCAGCTCAGGTTCGACCACGGTGTTCATCAACGGACGCGGTGCGGCGCGCAGCGGCGATCCGGTGGCAAGCTGCGGCGGAAGTTCGACCGTGATCGCCGCTTCGACAGTGCTGATCGGATAGCGCCATGGCGATCCACGATTCCATCATCGGCACCGGCTTCGCCTTCCCGCTCATGCCCGACAGCAGCGGCCGGCTGGGCTATGTCACGGGCGAGGATGCCATCGAGCAATCGCTGGCGGTGCTGCTCCAGACCTGGCTGAAGGAACGGGTGATGCGACCCGATTTCGGCTCGTCGCTGCGCGAACAATTGTTTGCGCCGGGCAGCGAGCGAAGCCTGCGCTTGCTGGAACAGAGCGTCCGGGCAGCGATCCGCGATCACGAAGCACGGATCGAGGTCGACAACATCGCGGCATCGACCGATCCGCGTGACCAGACCTATGTCCTGATCGAGATCGCCTACCGCATCCGCGCGACCTATGTCCGCGGCAACCTGGTGTTCCCGTTCTACATGTCCGGCGTGCCGGGGGTGGGCGCGGCATGACGCTCGCACCGCTCAGCCTCGACACGCTCAGCTGGGAAGACTTGCGCCAGCTTGGCCAGCAGCAGGCCCCGGTGGCCTCGGGCGGCCGCTGGACGCACCATTCGCCGGTCGATCCCGGGATCACCCTGCTGGAACTGTTTGCCTTCCTGCTCGACCAGCAGGTCTTCGTCATGGATCAGTTGTCCGATGACCTGCAGCTCGCGATCCTGGCGCTGCTGGGCGAGGCACCGCGTGGCCCCGGAGTGGCACGGACGGTTGTGGCCCCGCGCGAAGGCTCGCTGGCGGCGGCAGAGTTGTGCCCGGCTGGCGCGGTGCTGGTGCCACAAGCGGGCGGTTCGGCCGACCTTTCGTTCAGTCTGGCGCGGGACACGCTGTTCCTGCCGGTCGACCGCCTGACAATTGCCATACAGGGCGAAGACCGGACGATCGACCTGCAGCAGGCCCGCTCGCAGCCGCTCTTCGCCACCCCGCCCGGACCGGACGCAGATCTTGCCATCACGGCCCGCCTGGCCGCGCCGCTCGATCCGGCGCTGATCGGGCAGGAAGTGGCTTTGGCCGTCATCCTCGACGATGGCGGGGCCGTGCCGCCGGAATGGCACCCCGATGCGAGCGATGCGCCGCCGCCGGTCGCCATGACGCTGCGGCTGGGTGATGGTGCCGGTGGCTGGCTGCTGCAGTCCACCGGCTGGCACGATGGCACTGGCGGGATGCGCCGGTCTGGCCTGATCCGGTTTACCTTGCCGCCAGCCTGGGCCGGGCTGGGCGAGCTGCGCCTGGCCCTGTCGGGCGGGCCTGAACGACTCCATGCCGAACCGCCCCGGCTGGCGGCGCTGGCGCTGGGTGCCGGGCTGGCGCGTCATGCTGTGCCGCTCCGGATCGAGGCGGCGAACACCGGCGATCCGCAGCACGACGCTCTGCGCGCAGCGCTGCTTGGCCAGCTGGCAGGCTGGCTGCCCTTGTCCGGGCTGACCATGGCGCTGCCTGCCGGGCTGGCGCCGGTGCTGCCCTCAAGCCTGGCTCTGGCGCTGCAGGACCGCGCCGGCGACTGGCAGGATTGGCAGCGCCAGGACAGTCTGGTTGCCGCCGATGGCGAGCGACGCGTCTTTACATTCGATCGGTCCCTGTCGGTGCTGCGGTTTGGCGATGGCTACGCCGGACGGGTTCCGGCACCCGCGCAAAATCTGCGGTTGGCATTGGAGCTTGGCGGCGGTGCCATTGGCAACCATCCAGCCGGGCTGGCCTGGCGCGCCCGCGATGGCGGGCCAGCCGATCTGGTGTCACTCGCCTCGGCGGTGGGGGGCGAAGAAGCCGAAAGCATGGCCGGCGCCCGGCAGCGGCTGGCGAGCGCGCTGGTCGCGGTGACCCGCGCCGTCACCGCAGAAGATCATGCGGTTCTGGCCGAAACAGCGCCGGGCATTGCCCGCCACCGCGCGGCAGTGGCGCCCGGATTCGACCCGGCCTTCCCTTGTGCCTGGTCAAGCGACAGCATCACCGTGTTCGTTGTGCCGGTAACCGGCGAAGATGCTCCGGCGCCAGTGGCCGATCCCGGCGCGCTGCAGCAGATCCGCACGGTGCTCGGCGCAGCGCGGCTAATCACGACGCGAGTCTTTGTAGAGCCGGTCGTCCTGCGCCCGGCTGCGATCGAGATCGAGCTTGAAGGGCTACCCGCGCTCGCTCCGACTCTGGCGGCAGAACTGCGTGCAGTACTGGGCCGCTATCTGCATCCTGCCTTGGGCGGTGCGGAAGGGACCGGATGGCCATTCGGACATCCCTTGCGCGCGTCCGAACTGATGCGGGTGATTGAGCAGAACCTGCCGGGCGGCGCACAGGTCGGGGCAGTGTCGATCCGGTTGCTGGACGATCCTGGCAGTGCGGCCAGTTCCTGCGGCGACACTGCGATCGGTACATATGAACTCCCCTGGCTGGCCTCGTTCGATGTTGCGCTAAGGGCGCTGGCGCCGCTGGGAGCGGTGTTGTGAGCGTGCGCCTGCCCTTTGCGCTCGATGCGCGCGGTGCGCCGCTATTGATGCCCGGCGGGGCACCGGCATTGCTGGATGAGCTTGCCGTTCGGCGCGGTGCCTTCGTGCCTGAATGGCGCGGCAACGACGAGACCGACGCCGGGACGGCGCTGGCCCGGTTGTGGTCGGCTCAGGCCGGCGCGGCCATCGATAGGTTGCAGCAATTGCCCGACAAGCTGGTCCGCGAATGCCTGTCTGCCGCCGGGGTCGGTCCGCGCCCGCAGCGCCCGGCGCGCGCGCTAATCGCGTTCAAGCCTGACATGAAGCGGCTCGCCGGGCCTTTGCCTGTGCCGCAGGGCTTCCAGCTGACGAGCGCGCGGGCGGATGGTGGCAAAGGTCTGGTCACCTGGGAAACCGAGGACGAACTGGTCCTGCCGCCACTCGAACTTGCCGAAGCTTTCGCCTTCGATGGCGAGCATGTCCATCCGCTGGACTTGTCAGCACCCTTCCATCCGTTTGGTGAACGGCCGGCGCTTGGCGCGGCGCTTTACCTGGGGTTTGCTGCCGGCGGCGATCCGGGCACCGCGCTGTCGCTGGGGCTGGTCCCGGTTGACCTTGGTGCGGTTGGGACCAGCGGCGGACGGCCAGCGCCCAGCCAGCCCGAGCCGGTCTTGCGCTGGGAGGCGCTCAACCCGGCACGCGGCTTTGAACGCGGCGATGTCATCGCCGATGGCACCAACCGCTTTGCGGCCGAAGGCGTGCTGCGGTTGGCCCTGCCACGGGGCTGGGGCCCCTCGCGGCCCGGCCTTTCCCCCAAAGGCGATCCGCTGCTGTGGCTGCGGGTGCGCCTGGTCAGTGGCGCCTTTGCCCGGATCCCGCAGCTCCAGTCGCTCATTCCGCATGCCGTTCACGCCGCCGCCCGCCAGACCTGGCGGGATCAGGAGACCTCGATCCAGCGCGGCCGCGATGGTGTGCGGGTCAACCTGGGCCGGCCCAATGTCGAACCCGGCTCAGTCGTGCTGACTGCGATCGATCCACTTGGGGGCGTTCAGACCTGGAGCGAAGTTGGGTCGCTGGCCGGACAAGACGGCAACGCCCGGGTCTTCGTGCTGGATTCGGCCCAGGGCATCCTGCATTTTGGCGATGGGCGCGACGGGGCGATGCTGCCGACCGGACTGAACCGGGTAACATTGCGGGCCTTTGCCACGGTTGCCGGGGCGGAGAGTGCCGTCGCCGCCGATGCGATCACCAAGCCGGTCCGGCAGCTTGCGGGACTGGCCGGACTTTCCAATCCCGCTGCCGCCAGCGGCGGCGCAGCGCTGGAAAGCGATGCAGCCGCGATCCAGCATGGCCCGGCGCTGGTCAAGGCCCGCGGCCGAGCCGTGACTGCGGGCGATGTCGCCTTGTTGGCGCTGTCGGCACAAGGGGCCAGCATCACGCGCGCCTGGGCGCTGGGCGGGGTCGATGCGAGCCTGGGCGGAGCGGTTCGGCCGGGTGCGATCGGGGTGTTCGTCATCCCGGCCCGGCGCGCGAGCGACCCGGCGGACGAGCCGGTCCTGGCCGGTTCGGAAGCGCTTGCGGCGGTAGCGCGTTACCTGGCGGGATCGGTCGGTGCGGCCCTGGCCCGCGTCACGGTTGGGAACCCGAAGTTCCACCGGATCCGGATCGAAGCGAACATCGCCTGCCGTGCCGGAGCCGATCTTGGGGCTGCCGCAGCGGCTGCCGAGGCGGCGATCAACAGCTGGCTCGATCCCGAAAGCGATGGCGGCGGACTGCGCCAATGGCGGCTGGGTGACATGATCCGCTACAACGATCTCGTCCGCCTGGTGCTTGGTGCCAGCGCCGATATCCTTTCGGTCCCCGATCTGGTCGTGGTGGTCGATGGACTGCGACACCCGGCTTGCCGCGATCTCCAGCTCTCAGCCTTCGGCCTACCCTGGCCTGACCGGCACGAGTTCAAGGCCAGCCTGGCGGAGGAAGGGGCATGAGCTGCCTGGCGACCGACCCTCGGTTCCGCCTGCTTGATCGGGTGGTCGGCTGGGATGCCGCCAGCATCGAAGCCTTGACCGGGCTCGATGCGATCGAGGGCATCCGCCTGGCAGGCGATCCTGCGGCCCTATCGGAAGCGGACATCGATCCATTCATTCCGCCGCCAGTCCTGGCACCGGGTTGCGGCGACTGCGACTGGTTCCTGGCGACGCCGCCCTGGCCGGAGCCACGTCTGCTGACGCTCGATGGCTGCGACAACCAGTGGACCGCAACCTGGGACCAGGGCTGTGCACCGACAGCGTTCCAGGAGATTTCGGCCATCGCCTTCGATCGGCATTTGCTGGCAGTGGCCGATCGCGCGGCGCGGCGCGTGCTGGTGCTGATGGCCGACGGGTTCCGGATCATTGGCGAAGCGGCGCTGGACGGCCTGGTCGATCTTAGCTTCGGACCCGGCGCGACGCTGGCGGTGGCTTGCCAGGACGGGACTGCGGTCGAGGTTCTCTCGATCCACGGACGCCGGCTCGGCGCTTGGCCCGCGGCGCTTCCTGCCGGGCGGATACTGCGGCTGGCGCATGATCGCGCCGGGCAGTTGTGGCTGGTGATGCGGACCCCAGCTGGGGCGCTCGCGCTCTGGCGGCAAGTCGATCGCAGCGGAACATTCGTGGCGGCAGACTTGCCCGGACTAGCACAAGCATTTCGCCGCACTGCGCTGTCCGGAAGCAGCGTCATCGGCTTTGCCATGCAGCGCGGGGATGCCCTGGCGCACCTTGCGACCGTAGCCTGGGACTGGGCCGGACGGCCGCTGGCCGAAGCGCTGGGTGGTGGAACCGGCTTTGCGCCGGCCGATCGCTATGCCCGCGCCGGGCAACTGCTGACGCTGGCAATCGACAGCGGGATCGATCGGTGCCGTTGGCACCGGGTGCGGATTGAGGCTGACATCCCGCCGCGCACCGCAATCGAGCTGGCGGTGGCCAGCAACGATTCCGCCAATCCCGCACCGCAAGGCGTGATCGAACCAGCCTGGGCCGGTTTTGCCGCCGGTGTGCCCCATCCTGGCGATTGGCAGACGATTGAGGCCGGCGCGCTCGACGCGTTGATCCAGCAGCCAGCCGGACGCTATCTGTTTCTGCGGTTGCGGTTGACCGGCGATGGCCAGGCGACGCCGCTGGTCCGGCGGATCCGGATCGACCTACCGCGCGCAACCAGCGCCGATTTGCTGCCGTCGATCTATCGCCAGGAACCGCGCTCGGCTGACTTTACCGAGCGCTTCCTGGCCTTGTTCGATGCCGGCCTGGAAACGATCGACCAATGCATCGCGCGGATGCCAGCAGCGCTGGATGCCGATGCCGCCGATCCGGAGCTGCTGCCCTGGCTCGGCTCGATCCTGGGGATCGGGTTCGATCCCGCCTGGGATCTTGCTGCGCGGCGGCGGTTGCTGCGCGCCGCGCCTGAACTCTACCGGCGGCGTGGAACCCCCAGCGGCCTGGCCATGGCGCTTGAGCTGGTCTGCGGCGATGGCCGTCCAGCGGGCGGGGCGGTGATCGAAGAGCACGGGCTGCAACGCGCCTGGGGCGCAGTGGCCGGGCCCGGTGCCAGGGCCAATGCTCCGCTCGCGCGGCTCGGCGCGACGCGCCTGTTTTCGCGCTCGCAGGCCCGGCTCCGGCTCGGCACCTCGCGCATCGGCGGGGCGCCCGTGCTGGGGCAGGGCAACCCTGACGAGGATCCGCTGGAGACCGGCGCCTTCCGTTTCACCGTCACCTTGCCGGCCGATGCGCCCCTGGCTGCACAGTCGCTGGTCGCCTTGGTCGAAAGCCAGAAGCCGGCCCACACGCTGGCCCACGTCACCAAAGGCGGCACCGGCGGCTTCCTGATGACCGGCGGTGCCCGGCTAGGCATCGACACCCTGCTGCGCCAGCCGCCGCCCTCGGTCCTTGGCAGTGGTGAATTGCGGCTGGGGTCAAACACCATCGTCGGCGGCGGCCTGCCGCCAGGTTTCGTGCTCGGCGCGCTCGGCGCCGCGCAATCCATCCCGTCCAGTGCAGGGAGTAACTGCGAATGAACCGGCAAGATCATTCTGGCCACGATTGCGGGTCAACGCGCGAGCCTTGCGCCGACCTGCCGGCGCTGGTGCGCATGAACTATTTTCACGGCCAGCTCATCTCGGAGCGCGATCTGAGGACCGACCAGGCCTATTTCCGGGAACGCCTGCGGCACATGAACCGCTGCCTGCATGGCTACGGCGTGATCTGCGGCCTGGATGTGACGGGCGAGGGCAGTGGACCGGACTGCATCGACCAGCCCGATCCGGCGGCCGAAGACCTGAAGGCCAAGCTGGCCGCAGTTCGGCAACGCATGGCCGAGGTCAAGGACCAGATGGCCAGGGAAGAGCGCGAGGCCGAGCGCCAGAAGCTGGAAATGGAATACAAGCAGCTCGCCGCAGAGAACGAGACAATCCAGCGCGAGCTGGAGGCGCTTGATCAGGGCGGAACCGGTGATGGCACCCCCGCGCAGGGCCATTGCAGCGATGCGCCTGCAACCCCCTGGCTGATCGGCATTGCCTGCGGCGCGGCGCTGGATTGCCAGGGCAACGATCTGGTGCTGTCGCACCCCGTCAAGCTTGATCTGGCGACCATGCTTTCGCCCGCGGACAAGCGCCGGATCGAAGCCGAAGGCGGCGCGACCGCGTGGCTGCGGATCTGCCATGATGAATGCGGGATCGAACCGGCCCGGCCCTTCGCGATGGATAGCTGCGCCACGAGTGTCGCCTGCACCGATACCCGGATTCGCGAGGACGTGCGCTTCACCATATCGCTCGATCCGCCTGATGAGGAGCAGTGCTGCGAGAGCTGCTGCTGCTCGTGCGGCGACGCCTGCCTGGTACTGGCGGCAATCCGCCTGCAGCCGGGCAAGGTTCTGACTGACGGCGCGATCGATCTGTCGGTGCGCCGTCCGATCGGGCTCTATCAGCCGGTCGTGATAACCGGGGTCAGCTGGCAGCACGGGGCCAGCTATGATGCGAAGAGTGCCAACCAGATCCTGGGCACCCGCGATGAGGAAGGCGGCCTGCTGATCCGGTTCTCGCGGCCGGTCCATGTCTCCACCCTGCTGCCCGGCGTGATCGAGATCTGGCGGGTTGCCGGTGGGCGCGGCGTGTCGGGGATCGTGACCGGGGTTGATGGCGCTTTCGTCGGGCTGCCCGCTTCGGGCTTCGTCAGCGAGGCGCGGTATCGCGACGTCACCGGTGAAACCGTCCAGGGCCGCGACCGTATCATCGTGGTGGTCAAGGGAGACTTCATCCTCGACCGCTGCTGCCAGCCGGTTGCCGCCGCCAATATCGGCGGCCGCGTGCCCGCGCTGCCGGGCGGGCCGACGCCATTGTCAGCACCCGATCTGGCGGGTGTCTGCACCACCCCGCCAGCTGGCCGAATGGCCTGGACCTCCGGCCACGGCGGTCTGTTCGAAAGCTGGTTTACCGTTGCCGAGGAATGAGGGGAAGCGAGATGAACGTGATGACAAGCACCAAGAGCAGCCCCTCGTCCTCCGGATCGTGCGGTTGCGGCTGCGGCGGTTCGGGCGGCTGCGCCACTACCGGCAGCGCCCTTACCGGCGCCTTCACCCGGCCGCGGTTCTTCGCCGGGCAGCTCCTGACCCAGGAAGACCTCGAAGCGCTGGTCGATTACGTGGTCGGCAAGAATCGGCTGCACAACCGCTATCTGTTTGGCGATGGTGTGGTCTGCGGTCTGCAGTTGAGCTGCGATCCGTGCGATCCTGCCGGAATCAACGTTGCCCCCGGCTTTGCGCTCGATTGCTGCGGCAACGACATTCTGGTGCAGTGCGCGCAGCAGCTTGATGTCAAGGCGCTGCTGCGCGATCTGCGTGCGCGGCAGGCGGCGGGCTATCAATGCGGTGGACCCTGCGACGACAAGCGCGGGCCGCGCAGCTATGGCCTGTACCTGACCTATCGCGAGACCCCGGTTGATCCGGTCGCGCCCTATGCCAGCGGTGATCCTTGCGGTTCGCAGCAGTGCCAGCCCACCCGGATTGCCGAAGGCTATTCCTTCGAACTGCGCTGCGATTGCCAGGGCACTGCGCGGACCGATGTGTTCAAGCGCATTCTGGCCTGCGTTGGCGATATTCGCGCCGCCGCCTCTGCCGTAGCCAAGGCGCAAAGCAACCAGGTGGTGGCATACCGGATGCAGGATTCGCTGGCCACGCTCCGCCGCGGAACGCCGGTTGCCTTCACCACCCAGGATGCCGCGACGGTCAAGGCTGCGCCGGAGACCTTCAGCAAGCTGCGGGTGATGACCGCGGCGGCGGAAAAGTCCGGCAGCCTGCCGCAGGAACAGACCTTCAGGACCGAGGTCGACAGCTTCCAGAGCGCAACTGCCGCGATGGCCCGGTTCCGCGCGCTGGATCCGGCCGCGCAAAAGAAGGTCCTTTCCGGTGATCCGGCCCTGGCCAAGGCGCTCGACGCTGCGGACGCCGGATTGGGCGATGGCGTTGCCGCACTGCGGAGCCTGGCGCCACGAACGATCTTCGATCCGACCATGGCAGCAATGGCCGATCACAGCGCCACCATGGCGGAAAAGTACGCTGCGCCTGGTGCTCCGGCCGCTGCATATGACCGGACCGAAGCTAAGATGATGATGCTCGGCACGCCGGTCGGCAACGATCAGGCTGCGCTGATGAAGCAGGATGCCCTGATCCTCAAGAACTGGCTGCTTGACCGGCTTGAAGGCAGCTGCACGGTCACCAGCTGCACGCTCTACGATGAGGTGCTGGCAATCCGCATCGGCGATCCCGCTGCCGATGTCGCCGATGAGGCTCAGCTGGAGGTGCTGAGCCAGGCGGTCCGCAAGCTGACGATCGCGCTGGTGCGCTATTTCATCGATTGCGTCTGCGCCGCGCTCAACCCGCCATGCCCCGATTGCACCGATACCTCGGTCCTGCTTGGGTGTGTCGAGGTGGATGATTGCCGCGTGCTCGACCTGTGCAACCTGTCGCGCCGCTTCGTGCTCACCCCGCAGGCGATGCGCTATTGGCTGCCGCCGCTCGGCTGGATTGGCGACCTGTTCGAGAAGCTGTGCTGCGAATTTGACCCTGCTCAGCTGTTCGGGCGCCACAGCGAGCCGCCCGCCGAAGCCGAGGTTGGCGAGTTTTCGGTGGTTGGCCCGTCCAAGCCGATGATGATGCGGGCCAGCTATGCCCCGGTGATGCGGGCAGCCGCGGTCGAGGACACTGAGGCCAGCCTGCTGAGCAAACTCAACCTGACCGCCAAGGACGCCGAGAATGTCACCGCGCTGGCCAGCAACATGGCCCGCCTGGCGATGCGCTCGGGCGAGGAAGCGCTGACTGCGCTGAAGCCCGGCGCGCAGGCCGCGCTGTCGCGGATCAGCACCGGCCTCGGACTGGAGCGAGAGGTGAAAGCTGCGCCCGCCGGAATCCAGTCGCTCGATGAAAGCAAGCTGCGCGAGATGGTCGCGAGTCAGCTCGGCGATGCCCTCGCCAGCGAGCGGGCGGCCAGCGAGGCAGCCGCGAAGGAAGCCGCCGCCAAGGCTGAAGCCGCGACCAATGCGCTCGTCACCGAAACCCTGACGAAGCAGCTCACGGCCAACCGCCTGGCCGGGTCTGTCGAGGCAGTGCCGCTGGTCAAGCGGCTGAGCGCCGACAATGCCAAGCTCGCCGCCGAGCTGAAGGCATTGAAGGCGACTGTCGCCGAGCTCAAGAAGGGACGCTGAAATGGCCCAGTATCCCTTGCGGCCAGCCTTTGCCGAAGGGCAGGTCCTGGCTGCCGCCGACCTGGCCTTGCTGGGCGACCTGCCACGCGCGGCGGCGCAGCGCCATAACCGCTTCGTTCATCGCAGTGGAATCGTGACCGGACTGACCCTGACGACGGTCGACGACAAGGATGCGGGCGGCAATGCCTTCAAGCAGGTCTGGCTGGAGCCAGGCATGGCGATCGATGGCGAGGGGCGCGAACTGCTGGTTACCCAGCGGCGCCAGCTTGACCCGGCCGAGCTGCGCCAGACGATCGGGAACTCGATTGCCGAAGACCAGAACTACCCGGTGTTCATCACTGCGCAGGCTCAGCCGGTCAGCGGTGCCGGGTCGAGCGCGCTTGCCGCCTCATGCGGGAGCAGCGCCGCGCCGCCGCAGATTGAGGAAGCGGTGCGGATTGCGTTCATGACGCCGGGCGAGGAACTGTCTGAGCAGACCGCCAGCGCCCTTTCTGCCGAACCGGCACCCGATAGCGGTGGCAGCCCGTGGCTGATCTTTGTCGGCTATGTCTCGTGGTCGAGCGCAGCCGAAGCCTTTGCCGATAGCGACAGCGCTGCCGCCGCACGGTTCCGCCCGGTCGCCGGGATCAACGCCGGGACAGTCGCCGGCAACGGAACCCGCGTCTTGCTCCATCCCGCCGGAAACCCCGCTGCGGGTGATGCGGCGCTGGAACTGAGCCAGACTGCCGATGGGCCCGCGCTGGTATTCGGCACTTATCAGTCGGCCCTGACCCCGCTCGACGAGCTGTTCTCGGTCAATGCCAAGGGAGACCTGAAGCTCAAGGGCGCGGTCACCAGCAAGACCATGGGCGGCACGGTCGCGCTGCAATCGGGTATCGCCAGCGATGGGATGATCCTGCCGCTTCCGGCCGGGGTGACAGCAGCGCAGGTCAGCAGCGGCGCGGCGCAACTGCACATCCAGGTCAGCCCGCTGATCGATCCCGCCGCCTCGCCCGATCCGTCCTCCGATTTCGGCGCGATCGTTCAGGAATGCCGGGTCGATGAGAACCGGCAGGTCCATTGCCGTCTGTGCTGGCTGACGCTGCCCACCAGCAGCGGTGGCGGGGCGTTAGGGGCCGTGGCTGTCAGCCAACCCGGACAGGTCAGTTACCTGATCTGCGCCAGCGTCAACGGGGAGTAGCGCCATGGCCCAATCGATGCACCTGATTGTCCTCAAGGAGACCGGGCATGTCCTGGGCGCGCTGAGCGGGGCTGCCTTTGCCGCCGATCCCACGCTTGAGGACCTGTGTGGAGAAGCTTTTCCGGTCAGCGGGGTTCGCCGCGCCGCCAGTCCGGGCAATCCCGGCGTCGTCCTGGTCCCGCGCGAGCAGCTTGCGCTCAAGAGCGTTACGCTTGATCCGGCAGTACTCGCCGCATGCCGCGACTACATCATCGATGGGACCCACCTGACGCGGATCGTCCCGCCCGGCGGCGTGCCGGCCGTGTCGCTCGACCAGGACAAGGTCAATCTTGCCGGGCTGGGCGAAAAGACGCTGGTCGCAATCGGCGGTGCAGACGATCCCGAGGCGGACCGCCGGATCGGGATCGCTTCCAGCATACCGTTCTCCCCGATCATGCTTGGCACCATTCCGGATGGCGCGGTGGCGATGCCGGTGGTGGCGGGTGCGCAGTGCATGGTCATGGTCGCGACACTGGGCAAGCCGATCCGCGTGGTGCGCGAAACGGCATGAACGAGCCAATCCGCATCCGGCGCTGCGCGATCGAAGTGGTCAACAAGGATCCGGCCGCCGCCTGGGCCGATCCGGACAACCATCGCACTTTCGCGCACCGGGTGCAGGAACTGGTGCTGGGTTCGCTTGATCAGTGGCTCGCCCCACTGATCGCCTCGCGCCAGCTCGGCGAGCGCGACATCGCTGCGCTGACATTCGACCTCAAGCTCACGCCTGCTGACCTGCAGGGTGTGGTTCCGCTGGCGCGGCTCGATCTGCGCGAACGGGTTGTTCGTGCGCTGGCCGCCGCGCAGATCGAGCC
>DKII01000067.1:45154-55144 GCA_002454125.1 Novosphingobium sp. UBA6722 | reverse complement strand
ACTCCGGCCGAGCCTGAGGCTGAACCTGCGGTAGCGGCTCCGGCCGAAGCGGAAGTCGCGGCCGAAGAGCCCGCTGCCAAGCCCAAGCGCACCCGCAAGAAAAAGGCTGAGGAAGCCCCGGCCGAAGCCGAAGCGCCGGCAGCCGAGCCTGAAGCTGCTGCCGAGGAAGCCCCGGCCAAACCGAAGCGCACGCGCAAGAAGGCCGTCGCCTCTGAAGCCGAAAGCCAGGCCGATGACACTGTCTCGGCCGAGGCAGAAGGCGGTGGCACCCCGCGTCGCGGCTGGTGGCAGCGGACCTTCGGGAACTGAGTGATCCGGGCCGGGTGGCGAAAGCTACCCGGCCTTCACTCCCACGCCCCATTCCATCCAGCCCGCGAAGCGCGGCACCTTTGGGGCATATTGCGCGCCCAGCGGCGCAAGCGCGAAGCCGCTGCGATCGATCGAAGCGCCGACCGGCCGGGTGAGGTGACAGCCACCGGCAATCCGTTTCCAGACCGGTTCGATCCGTTCCTGCCATTTCGCCACACCGGCATCTGGCGCCGCGCCATGCTCGGCAAACAGCAGCTGACCGCCAGGCTTCAGCACCCGCCGCATCTCCTTCAGCGTCTGGACCGGATCCTGGACCGAACAGAGCGTAAAAGTACAGACGACCGAATCGAACGTGGCATCGCCAAAGGGAATGGCTTCACCGGCCCCTGCCCGGATATCGTGCGCCCAGCCCTTGCGCTCGGCCTCGGCGCGGGCAAACTCCAGGCCCTTGGCCGATGGGTCTACCCCGGCATAGGAACTGATCCGCGCCGGGTCGTAAAATCGCTGGTTCAAGCCCCCACCGCAGCCCAGTTCGAACACCGCGCCGGACGCCAGCGGCACCACCTGCTCGCGCAGCTTCATGATCGCCGGGCCCGAACAGGCACAGCGGATCAGGCGCGGGACCACTTGCTCGTCGTACCAATTGGCAAATCCCATCGCGGCCCCCTCTTCCCATGCCCGTTGCGTGACGCCATGATGCCAGAATTGAAAGCGGGGGAAAGCGCCAATGCAGATCTATCGCACGCCAGACGATCGGTTTGAGGACCTCCCCGATTTTCCCTTCCAACCCCATTTCCACACGCTCGGGTCCGGCCTGCGCCTCCATTACATCGACGAAGGACCGCGCGATGGTCACCCCATCCTGTTGCTGCATGGGGAACCGACCTGGAGCTATCTGTGGCGACACATGATCCCTTTGCTGACCGCCGAGGGTTTCCGCGTGCTGGCACCCGACCTGATCGGATTCGGTCGGTCGGACAAGGTGCTGGGCCGGGAGAATTATTCCTACGCCGGCCAAGTCGCCTGGATCCGTGAGTGGGTTGAGGCGCTTGACCTCAAGGGCATCACCCTGGGCTGCCAGGACTGGGGTTCGCTGATCGGTTTGCGCGTGGTGGCAGAAGTGCCAGACCGGTTTGCCGCCGTGGCGCTGTCAAACGGCGGCCTGCCTGACGGCCAGGAGGCCCCTCGCGCCTTCGCCATCTGGCGGGCCTTTGCAAAATACAGTCCGTTCTTCCCGATCGGTGGCATCGTCAAGCGCGGCACCAAGCGTCCGCTGACTCAAGCCGAAGTGGCGGCCTATGATGCGCCCTTCCCGACCAAGGCCAGCAAGGCGGCAGCACGGGCCTATCCGCCGCTAGTGCCTTTCAAGGGCAATCCCGCCGTTCCGGACCAGCTGCGCGCCTGGGATGTGTTCCGCAATTGGGACAAGCCGTTTCTCTGCTGCTTTTCCGACGGCGACCCCATCACGCGCGGCGGCGATGCCGTCTGGCTTGAACGCGTGCCAGGAACGAAAGGGATGCCGCACACGACTTTGCATGGCGGACACTTCATTCAGGAAGACGATCCAGCGGGCTTTGCAGCGGCAATTGCCACCGCTGCCCGTTCAGCCGTGTAAGAAAGTTGCAGGTTGTCGTGGATTTACTTGGCTGCAAACCATTGTAGCGATTGCGCCATCGCACCTTTCGCCTATGTTTTAAGCCATGCAGCCGCAGACTCGGCCTTCGTCTGAACCCGTCGTGCTTCCACAGCTTACACCAAAGCAGCGGGAGGTTATGGCCCTGGTTGCAGACAACCGTACCAGCAAGGAAATCGCTGGTTTGCTTGGCATTTCCGAATCCGCAGTCAATCAACGGATCGAACTGATCCGGGCACGTCTGGGCGGAATTCCGCGTGGCGAAATGGCCCGGCTCTACCGCCAGGAATTCGCCCGCGAACAAACGATTGCTGCCACTTACCCCCCAACATGGAAGAAAATTCAGGTTCAATCCGGGGCACCTGCCAGCCACAGCGGCGTTGTGGAGGGTCCATCCGGCGAAGCAACTGCGCAAACGCAGGCGCGCCTGCCTGGATCAGGGTCGCAACCTTCCCATTCGCTCCTCCCGGGCGGGTTAGCCTGGCTCGACCGGGAGGAGTTTTCTGCCGCCGTCCTGCGCACGATCATGGTCGCGATCCTGGTGGTTGCCGGCATGGCCGCAGCCGCCACCATTACCTCGCTCCTCGGCTTCACCGGCAACGGCTGACAAAGCTGCACAGAGGTGCTTGCTCCTTGGCGCTGAATCGCTAGATGGGGAGCCGATGCGGCCATACCGCCGCGCAGCGACAGGGACCGACATGGCTACTTTCACGCTTCCTGCTAACAGCAAGATCACGGGCAAGGCCCAGCACCACAAGGCTGATGGCGCTACTCGCGTGAAAAAATTCACGGTCTACCGCTACGATCCCGACAGCGGCGAGAATCCGCGCTACGACACCTTCGAGATTGATCTCGACAACTGCGGTCCGATGGTGCTTGACGCGCTGATCAAGATGAAGTCGGAACAGGATCCAAGCCTGACCTTCCGCCGCTCCTGCCGCGAAGGCATCTGCGGTTCCTGCGCGATGAACATCAACGGCCGCAATGGCCTGGCCTGCACCACCGCGATCGAGGATCTCAAGGGCGAAGTCCGCATCACCCCGCTGCCGCACATGGAAGTGATCAAGGACCTGGTGCCTGACTTCACGCACTTCTACGCGCAGTACGCCTCGATCCGCCCCTGGCTGCAGACGGTCAGCACCACGCCTTCGGGCAAGGAGCGGCTGCAGACGCCTGAACAGCGCGAAAAGCTGGACGGCCTCTATGAGTGCATCCTTTGCGCCTGCTGCAGCACCTCGTGCCCCAGCTACTGGTGGAACAGCGACAAGTTCCTGGGCCCGGCGATCCTGCTCCAGGCCTATCGCTGGCTGGCTGACAGCCGCGACGAGATGACCGGTGAGCGACTGGACGAGCTGGAAGATCCGTTCCGCCTCTACCGCTGCCACACGATCATGAACTGCGCCAACGTCTGCCCCAAGGGCCTGTCCCCGGCGCGCGCGATTGCCGAGATCAAGAAGATGCAGGCGGCCAAGCATGCGTAACGGGCGCCGCGGCTAAGTGGTCGATCAACGGGGCTTCATTTACGAACCTGATCCGGACAATCCTGGCTGGCATCGCTGGGAGCTGGCCGACGATACCCGGTTCAATGCCCAGACCATGGGCCGGATGCTGGTCCGTCCAGAGAGCGACCGGACCTGCCGGGTGCGAATGTTCCCGGAACGCAAGCATTCGAACCTGCTCGACATGGTGCACGGTGCCGTCACTCTGGCGCTAGTCGACATTGCCCTGTTTGCGGCGATGCGCACCCTGCTGAACGGCAACGCCGGTGGTTCGGTCACGCTGGAGCTCTCCAGCCAGTTCATCGGCGCCGGCGCGCTCGGCAAGCCGCTTGATGCCGTGGTCGAGGTCATGCGTGAGACAAAGCGTCTGGTCTTCATGCGCGGCACCGTGGTTCAGGGCGAGGACGACGCGCACCTGGTCGCAACTTTTTCGGGCATCGTCCGCAAACCCTCGGCCAAATGACCGCGCTGCTGGCGCGGTACGAAGCGCTGGTTGCTGCCGGCGAACTGCGGCCCGATCCGGAGCAGCGCGCCGCCGCCGAGCGCCTGGCACAATTGCAGCAAGATCTTGAAGCCGGTCAGTCCAGCGGCTTGCTCGGCAGGCTGTTTGGCAAGAAGACGCCGCCGCCGCCCGGGCTCTATCTGTGGGGCGGCGTGGGGCGCGGCAAATCCATGCTGATGGACCTGTTTCACGACAGCCTGGCCATTCCCGACAAGCGCCGCGTCCACTTTCACGCCTTCATGCAGGAAGTTCACGCCCGCCTGCGCGAAGCGCGCAAGAGCGAGAGCGGGGATCCGATCCCGCCAGTTGCCGCCGCGATCGCCGAAGGACTGCGCGTCCTCGCCTTCGACGAGATGGTGGTGAACAATTCAGCCGATGCAATGATCATGAGCCGGCTGTTCACCGCACTGATCACGCAGCACGGGCTGGTGATCGTGACTACCAGCAACCGGGCCCCGTCCGAGCTCTACAAGGACGGCCTCAACCGCGAACACTTCCTGCCCTTCATCGCCCTGATCGAGCGCGAGCTTGACGTGATGGCACTGAACGGCCCGGTCGATTACCGGCTTGAGCGGCTGGGCGGCATGGCAACCTGGCACACCCCGCTGGGCGACGCCGCCACGGCGCAGGTGCGCGAAGCCTTCTTCCGCCTGACCGACTATCCGCCCGAAGATGCAGACCATGTGCCTTCGGCCGATCTTGACCTGGGCGGCGGGCGGATCCTGCACGTGCCCAAGAGCCTGAAGGGCGTCGCCGTGTTCAGCTTCAAACGGCTCTGCGCCGAAGCTCGCGGCGCGCCAGATTACCTGGCGATTGCGCAGACCTATCACACCGTGATCCTGGTCGGCATTCCGCGCATGGGACCGGAGAACCGGAACGAAGCGGCCCGCTTCGTCACGCTGATCGACGCGCTCTACGAACAGAAGGTCAAGCTGCTGGCGACCGCCGATGCAGCACCGGAAGAACTCTATGCCGCGGGCGACGGACGCTTTGAGTTCGAACGCACGGTCAGCCGCCTGATGGAAATGCAGAGTGCCGACTATATGGCCCTCGGCCACGGTGAGCAGGGTTGAATTAGCCGGCCGCCTTCCCATTTACCGACCATTCCGGCGGCAACACCCCGCCGAGGTGGATAGCAGACATGATCGAAGTAAGACCCTTTGCTGGCCTGGGCCACGCGAACCACGGCTGGCTGGACGCCCGCCATCACTTCAGCTTCGCTTCCTATTACGATCCCGCCCGGATGGGCTGGGGTGCGATCCGCGTGTGGAACGACGATACGATCGCCGCGCGCAGCGGCTTCCCGCCGCACCCGCATAACGACATGGAGATCGTCACCTTTGTCCGTACCGGGGCGATCACGCACCAGGACAGTCTGGGCAACAAAGGTCGGACCAGCGCCGGCGACGTGCAGGTGATGAGCGCCGGCACCGGGATCGTCCACGCGGAATACAACCTGGAAGACGAAGCCACGACCCTGTTCCAGATCTGGATCATGCCCGATCGGGCTGGCGAGGCCCCTGGCTGGGGCCAGCGCGAGTTTCCGCGCGGCGACCGCGCCGGGCGGTGGGAAGTCGTTGCCAGCGGCACGCCGGATGAAGATCAGGCGCTTTCGATCAGGGCCGATGCCAAGGTGGCGGCAGCCACACTCGCGGCGGGTGAAAGCGCGACCTGGTCAACCGAGGCCAACCGCCACATCTACCTGGTTGCTCCCACCGGCACGATCCGCGTGAATGGCATCGATGCGCAACCGCGCGATGGCGTGGCCGTTACCGGCGAAGCGAGCATCACCGTCGAAGCGGTGAGCGATTGCGAAGTGGTTCTGGTGGATTCGCTTTAGGCCGCCGCGCGCGGCAAACGGGCCTGAGCCCCGGCCAGGCGCTGCATCAGCTTGAGGTCCTGCTCTCGCAGTTGCAGCGCCGCGTCGGCCCAATAGTCAACGATGTCACGCAGTTCGGCCAGGCTGACATCGTTGGCCCGGCGACTGGCGCGGCGCGCACCCACCAGGCCGGCATGACGGCGGCTGGATTTGGCGATGAACTCGCGCACTGCCGCCTCGCCCTCGCCCGGTTCGGCAAGCTGCTGGACAATACCCAGCTCATACATAGCCTCGGCCGAATAGGTCTCGTTGCTCATGATGATCCGGTCAGCCATCGCCTGACCCAGGCGACGTGAGAGAATTGCGTGGGCGCCCATGCCCGGGAACAGTCCGAACATCACCTCGGGCAGACCGAACGAGGATCCGCGTTCAGCAATGATGTAATCGAACGACAGCAAGGCTTCGAACCCGCCGCCCAGAGCCTGACCCTGAACCATGCCAATCGTCAGGATCGGCAGATCGAGCGAATGCATGTTGCGATGGAGGATCTCGACGCAGCGATAGCCGTAGGCGGCCAGAGCGTCGCGATTGCCATCGCGGATCAGGGCCGCGAACAGCTCAAGGTCACCGCCAAAGCAGAACACTCCCGGTGCTCGGCTGCCGAGGACCAGGTATTTGAGCGGCACCCGGTCCGGACCGAAATGGGCGGCAATCAGGCGCTGCCAATTGCCGAAGTCGGCCAGCATCGGCGGGGTAAAGCTGGGGCGTCCGGCCGGGCGCATGTAGGTCCACAGCGTTTCCTCGCGCTCGCTGTAAAGCACGTCGAGCTCGTTCAGCGCGAACAGATCGTCGGGAATGGAAAGCCGCAAACGGGCCTGCTGCAACAGGGCCGCGGCATCGCTATTGCTGTCCGACAAGGCGCCCTCCACCTCTGCATGAGGCGTTTCAGAACCTGAAAGATCGCCTGAAAGTCGATCCATAAATGCCTCGCGCTTAACCCGATTCAGGTATCTGGCGGAAACCACTTACCTGCTATTTTCGTGAATCTAACCGAGGGTGGAGTCACTTGGCAAAGGAATTCTTTCAGGCCCGCGGTGTGCCGAGTCCCATTTCTGATCAATTGCTGCGTCCGCGCAACAGGGTGTGACCAAGCGCCAGCGCGACTGCGGCAACCAGCAACATCGGCCAGATGTGGTCCAGGATCATCGCTGCGGGCATGGCTTTGAGGAACACCCCGTGGCAAACCGCGAGCAAGTGGCTGAGTGGATCGACTGCCGCGATCGGCTGCAACCAGCCCGGCATTCCGTCGATCGGACTGGCATAACCCGAAAGCAGGATCATCGGGACGATTACCAGGAACCCGCCCAGGAACGCCTGCTGCTGGTTTCCGGCCACGCTGGAAATTGCCAGCCCGATCGAACTGACGGCCAGACTGAAGGCAGCAATAGCCAGCACAATCAAAGGATAAGAACCGAGAAACGGCACGTCCGAGAGCAAGGCAACCATCGCCACGTAGAACGAGCCGTTGAACAGCCCGACCAGGAATGCCGGCACCGCCTTGCCGAGCAGGATCTCCCAATGCCGCATCGGCAGGGCCATCAACTGATCGTAGGTGCCAAACTCGCGCTCACGGGCAATTGCCTGGACCGAGACCGACAGCACCAGGACGGTCGTGATCACAGCGATCATCCCCGGCAGAGTAAACCAGCTGTAATCAAGGTTGGGGTTGTACCAATTGCGCACCACAAGGTCTGGCCCTGCAGCACCCGGCCGCAACGCCAGCCCCGTAGTTGCGGCTATTTCTGAGAGATAAGCTGTAACTATCTGTGCTGCATTAACTCTCCGGCCATCCAGCAGCAGTCCGATTTCGCCGCCCTCACCGCGCGCGACCCGCGCGGAAAGGTCAGGTGGCAGGATCACCCCGCCCAGCACTTCGCGCTGCTCGATCGCTTCGCCCAGCGCCTTTTCGTTGGGATAAACGATCACCTCGCCAACATTGCGCGTGGCGCCAACCGCTGCGAGGAACTGTTCGGAGGCGACGCCGGTGTCGCGATTGACCAGGCCCAGCGAGACATTCTTGACCTCAAGAGTGGTGGCGAGCCCGAACAGCACCAACTGGATCACCGGGCTGGCAACCAGCGTGGTCATCACGCGCCGGTCGCGCAGCACCACGGCGAGCTCCTTGAGCGCCATGGCGACAATCCTGACCAGCGCCCCGCTCATGCGATCTGCCGCTTGATCGCGCGCGTCACCCGCAGGAAGAAGAATGCCCCGAAGCCCATCAGGGCGAGAATGTTGGGCAGGAACATCGACCAGATGTCCCCCACCAGGAACACGCTTTGCAGCGGCGGGATAAGGTAGCGGGCCGGGACGATGTAGGTCAGCCACTGGATGCCGATCGGCATGGAATCGATCTCGAACAGGAAGCCGGACAGCAGCAGCGAGGGCAGGAAGCCCGAAAGCAGCGCAAATTGCGTGGAGACGAACTGGTTCTTCGTCCCGGCCGAGATGAGCAGCCCCTGCCCCAGCACCGCCGCCAGGAAGGCGGAGGAAACGAGGAACAGCGCCAGGAACGAGCCCCTGAACGGCAAGCCGTACCCCAGCACCGCCACGGCAACGCAGATCGCGGTCGAGGCAAGGCCGAGCACGTAATAGGGCAGCAGCTTGCTCAGCACGAGGCCAGGAATCGAGATCGGAGTCGAGAGCAGGCCCTCCATCGTCCCGCGCTCATACTCGCGGGCCATGATCAGCGCGGTCAGCAGACTGCCGATCATCGCCATGACGATCCCGATCGCGCCAGGCACCAGCATATACCGGCTCTCAAGCTCGGGATTGTAGGTGTAGCGCGCAATGAGGCTGAGTGGCGGCCGAAACGTTTCGTCCTGCTCACGCGCCCGCGCCTCGCCCCAGGCCCGCAGCGTGCCGCGCAGGTTGCTGGCCAGCAAGGTCGCCGTGTTGACCTGCGAACCATCGGTAACAAGCTGGATCGCGGGCACCTGCCCACTGGCCAGATCGCGCTCAAACCCATCCGGGATCACCACAAAGCCCCGCAAGGCTCCGCTGCGCAGGGCCGGCTCAGCCGCAGCCACGCTGTCCTTCTCGGCGATCCGGAAATAGGAATTGTGCGACAGCGTCGCCGCCAGATCGCGCGAGGCGCTGGACCGGTCGAGGTCGATCAGCCCCGTGCGGGTGCCATGCACATCAAGCGTTACCGCGCTGCCAAACAGGAACATCAGGATCAGCGGCATCAGCACGACCAGCCCGAAGGTCGACGGATCGAGCCAGATCTGTGCCCATTCCTTGGCCCGGATTGCTGCCGCCCGGCGCCAGAACAGCGGATCGCGCCGGCTCATGCCGCGGCCCCTTCCAGGACCCGGCGCTGGGTATCGATCAGGCTGAAGAAGGCCGCCCCAAGCGATGGCGCAATTTCACCGCCCGGGATCGAGCGCCGCAGTTCATCCGGCGTGCCCTGGGCGATCGTCTGCGAGCGGTTGATCACCAGGACCCGGTCGCAGTTCTCAGCCTCGTCCATGAAATGGGTTGTCACCAGCACGGCCGTGCCGCGCGCGGCGATGGCATTGATATGGTGCCAGAACTCGCGCCGGACCAAGGGATCGACGCCAGAGGTGGGCTCATCAAGGAACAGCACTGGCGGCGTGTGCAGCACCGCTGCGCCCAGTGCGAGCCGTTGCTTTACGCCCAGCGGCAGCAGGCCGGCAGCGGATTCGAGATAGGGCCCCAGCCCCAGCGCCGCAACAACCCGCTCGATCGCCGTGCCTTGCGCGCTGCCAGTCAGGCCATAGGCGCCGGCCACGAACTTGAGGTTCGCCGCAACCGTCAGGTCGCCATAGAGCGAGAACTTCTGCGGCATGTAACCCAGCGCTTGCCGCGCTTCGGCACGGGCCACCGAAAGGTCCCGCCCGGCGACAGTACCGCGCCCCGCACTCGGCGTGGCAAGTCCGCAGAGCATCCGGAAGGTGGTCGATTTGCCGGCACCGTTCGGTCCAAGCAGTCCGAATATCTCGCCCGGCCGGACCGAGAAGGAAATGTCCTGCGCCGCGATGAAATCGCCATACCGCCGGGTCAGGCCGATCGCGGCAATGGCCGGCTGGTCCGGCTGGTCGAGCCGCAGGGGGAAGGCTTCGGCCAAAGCGCTCGGTTGCAGCGGTGCGCCATCATCGAGCATGGCGGCAAAGCCTTCGTCGGGCCGGGCAGTCACCGGCTTCCA
>DKII01000067.1:32555-45067 GCA_002454125.1 Novosphingobium sp. UBA6722 | reverse complement strand
CGCCCGCCGGAGCAGTCGGCCGCCGGGTCAACGCATGGAGTTCCCCGCCCTCGATCCGGCCCGACACGACGGCCGGGTCAAGCAGCAGGTCCTGCAGCGCTTGCCGACGCACCCCAGCGGGCAAGGCGCGCGAATAGCACCGCCCCCGTGCCCCTTCTGCCAATCCGTCGGGCGGGCCGTGGTAGCGGATCTCCCCTTCGTGGAGCAGGACGATCTCGTCGCAGCGAGCGGCGTCCTCCAGGATATTGGTGGTCCAGACCAGGCTGGTACCGGGGCCAGAGAGGTCCATCGCCAGCTGCCAGATTTCCTGGCGCGAAACCGGATCGACCCCGACCGACGGCTCGTCCAGCAGCATCAGCCGCGGCGCGGCGACCACTGCGCAGGCCATGGCCAGCTTTTGCCGCATCCCGCCCGAGAGCTTGCCGGACGGTCGATCCTGGAACGGCGCCAGGCCGGTGAGCCGGTAGAGATGCTCCATCCGTTCGGGATTGTCCTGCGGCTCAACCCCGCGCAGCCGGGCATAGAGCTCAAGGTTCTGGCGGACGGTCAATTCGGCATAGAGCGCCCCGCCCTGCGGCATATAGCCGACCTCACTGCGATCGAGTTGATCGGGGGGGCCGCCCAGCAGTTCGACCGTGCCGCCATCGGCCGTTACCAGCCCGGCGAGAATCCGCATCAACGTGGTCTTGCCGCCAGCGTCCGGGCCAACCAGGCCAAGCCGCCGCCCGGGTGCGAGACTCAGTGACACACCGCGCAGTGCCTCGACCGGCGGCGCGCCGCGGCGCGCACCCTTGAAGCGTTTGGTAACGCCTTCAAGCCGGAGGAGCGGCGCCTCCGCCATGACGCGCCGTCAACGCTTTCCGTCAGTGGGTACGGAAACGGTAACCGGTTGCCCTTGGCGCAACTCGCCCTGCGGATCGTCGACAGTCAGGCGGACCCGGTAGACCAGGTCAGCCCGCAGCTGCTCGGTCTGCACAGTCTTGGGCGTAAACTCCGCGACGGGGGCAATATAGCCAATCTTCGCTGGCCATCGCTTGTCGCTGCCATCAACGCTGACCGCCACCGCCATGCCGGGGCGGATCTTGGGCAGGTCGGGCTCGGCGACATAGGCACGGACCCGGACCGGCTGGGTAAGCGCCACGGTAAGCACCGTCTGGCCGGGCTGGACGATGGCGCCGGTTTCGCGCGCCCGGGTCAGGACCTGACCCTGCTCGGCGGCAATAATCCGCGCATCGGAAAGGTCGGTCTGGACGGCCCGGCGCTCGGCAAAGGCGGCGCTGCGCGATGCTTCGCTGGCGGCGCGATCTTCGGCGCGAACGCCTTCCTCGGCCAGCGAGAGCGAGCTGCGGGCGGCAGCCAGGCTAGCTTCGGCTGCTGCAACCCCGGCCTCGGCCGTCTGGACATCGGCCTTGCTGATAAAGCCCTTGTCGACCAGCGCCTGTCGGCGTTCAAACTGGCGGCGTGCTTCAACGAGGCGGGCCTCCGCCGCTGCAACTGCGGCGCGCGCCTCGCCCACTTCCTGCGGGCGCGAACCATTGGCATCGCGCTGCGCAGCCGCACTGGCCGCATCGAGCCGAGCAGCTGCGCCAGCCAGGCGATCATCAAGTGGGCGGGTATCGAGTTCGGCCAGGACCTGGCCAGGGGCAACGCGGTCACCCTCGTCGACATAAAGCTTGCTGATCCGCCCGCCGACCCGGAAACCAAGCTGGACTTCGCGAATCTCGACATTGCCATAGAGCTTGAGCTGACCGTCATCGTCGCTGCCCCACAGGCCAGCCCAGCGACCACCCAGATAGACCAGGGCCGCAAGCATTATCAGCAGGATCGCCGGTTTCAGCCGGCTGGATTTCGCGCTCCCCGCGGGCGTTTCGCCCATTCTTGTCCTCCCCTGGAATCTCGAAGATTCACAAGCGGAAGCTACCCGAAGCTAGGAACGGGTCAAGGCCGTCAGGCGATGATCCCCAATCGCGCCAGCGATCTGTCGAGCATGAGCAATTGCCACAGCAGCCGGCCGTGATCGGCGCTGCCGGCGATATGTTCTTCGGCAATCCGGCCCAGCGCGGCACCATCGAACCAGCCTGTGCGGGAAAGGGCAGCGCTGCTGCCGATAGCGCGTGCGGCACCTGCTAAGGGACCGCGCAGCCACTGGCTGATCGGGGTCACGAAGCCCTGCTTGGGGCGGAACAGCACCTCATCCGGCAGGTAGCGGCGCATCGCCTGTTTCATCAGCCACTTGCCCTGCCCGCCGCGCAGGCGCAGCCCTTCCGGAAGGGCAGCAGCAAATTCGATCAGGCGGTGATCGAGCAGCGGCTCGCGCGCCTCAAGGCTGACGGCCATGCTGGTACGATCGACCTTGGTGAGGATGTCACCTGGCAGCCAGAACTTGAGATCGGCATATTGCGCCTGGTCCAGGCCAGAGCGCGCGGGTGCCCGGCGCATCAGATCGACAAAGGCCTGTTCCGCCCGGTAATCCCCCCGCTCGCGCAGGAAATCGGCCGAATAGAGCCGCTGCCGGAGCTCAGCCGGCGCAAAGCCGACCGCCCGCGCGTAACCCTCGGCCCCATCCAGAGCGAGTGACTGAAAGGTTGCTTTGGCCCGCAGCGGGCGCGGGGCCCAATCGGCCTTGGGATAAAGCGCACCCAATGCGCCAAATACCGGTTGGCGCAGGGCACCGGGCAACAGGCCGCGAACCCGTTCCTCGGCGTGGTGAAAACGATGGCGGCGGTAGCCTGCGAGCGCCTCGTCCGCTCCGTCGCCAGACAGGGCAACCGTAACCGTCTCGCGCGCCAGCTGGCTAACCCGCCAGTTCGGCAGTGCCGAGGCATCGGCAAAGGGTTCATCGAACATCGCGACCAGCGTATCGACATGCTCGAAATCGTCGCTGCCCACTACGCGGGCCCGATGGTTGCTCCCAAACCGTTCGGCAACAAGCTGGGCATAGGCGGTCTCGTCAAGCGCAGCCTCGTCAAACCCGATGCTGCAGGTATTGACTGGGCTGCGGCTCGCCTCCGCCATCAGCGCGACCACGCTGGAGCTGTCGACCCCGCCAGACAAGAAAGCGCCCAGCGGCACGTCCGAGACCATCCGCGAGGTGACCGCCTGACGCAGCAGGTGCAGCAATTCGGCCTCAAGGTCCGCCGCCCGCCCCTGGCGCCGTTCGGCAAAGCTGACATCCCACCATTGAACCGGCTGCGGCAGTGGCACCCCATGCTTCAGCAACAGCGAATGCCCGGCCGGCAACTTGTGCACGCCCGCCAGGATCGAGCGGTAATCGGGGACATAACCCCAGGCCAGATAGTCCTCGATCGCCAGCGGATCGACATCGCGGCGCAGCAAGGGATGAGCCGTCAGGCCTTTGAGCTCTGACGCAAAGGCCAGGCTCCCATCGCTGAGCGGGGCATAGAACAGCGGCTTCACGCCCAGCCGGTCGCGCGCCAGGAAGAGCGTGCGCGCTTCCAGGTCATAGATCGCGAAGGCGAACATGCCATGCAGCCGCGGCAGGCAGGCCGGGCCCCACTTCTGCCAGGCCGCCAGAATGACTTCGCTGTCACCATCGGTGCGGAAGCTCGCCCCGCCAGCGCGCAGTTCCTCACGCAGTTCGCGGTAGTTGTAGATCTCGCCATTGAAGACCAACATGGCGCGGCCATCGCTCGAGGCCATCGGTTGCGGCGATCCGGTCAGATCGATGATCGACAGTCGCAAGTGGCCGAGGCCCACGCTCGGCGCGGTCCAGACCCCCTGCCCATCGGGCCCGCGATGGGCCATCGCCGCGCACATCCGCTCGATCCGCGCGGGATCGACCGGCTTGGGCGTGGTCAGGTGAAAGATCCCGGCAATTCCGCACATAGGGTTTGTCGCCTAGCGGAGCGCCGCGATGCGGTCCATCCATGGACCGACCGGGCCGGTCGCTTGCCGGAACCGGTCCAGCGTAACGGCCGGGTCTTCATCGGGACCGACCTCGACCGAGAGGATCAGCATGATGGTCGGCTCGCGGCGCAGCAACAGGTGATCGCCGATCGTCGCGAGCTTGAGCTTGAGCGCGCTGCCCGTCAGCAGATCGCCGTTGCGGTAATAGGTCTGGGCCAGGCGTTCCACGCTGCCCCGGGCCCGCAGCAAATCTGACTTGGCGCCGCTCGTCGCAGGCCCGGCGCTGTTCCAGGACCACTCGCTGTCCTCTCGCAGCGCGCCCTCGCCAAAGCCGGTGGCCTCGCGGCCCTCGGTCTGGGCCGGATAGAGCGCCACGAAAACATCGACCTTGCGTCCGCTAGCATCGGCATAGCGCCCAAGCAGGCGATGCTCGGCCCCGGCCGCGCGCGGCTCCCACGGTACGGCTGGCGCGTAGTCAACCCGCTGCCAACCCGGCACTGCGGGGAGAAAGATCTGCTGCGGCATCGGTGCAAGCAACGCTTCGGCCGTGCGGGCCCAGGCCTGGCCACCGAGCACCAGCCCGCCGCTGAGCAGGATCGCGATCGGAGCGGCAATCGCGCGGCGATCAAGCAAGGCTGGCAGCTTCATCACCGCAAGCGCTTCCCCATCGATCATCGGATCATCGACCGCCCGGTCGAAATGGCGCCACGACAGGCCAAGCACCGCCGCAATCACCAGCGCAAAGAAGAACCAGCCATAGACGATATGATCGAACCCGCCGGCCTTCTCGGCACCGACATACTGGGCCGCAAGGATCGTGCCCCAGGCGCGCACGCCATTGGCCAGGATCGGGGCGACGATGCACAGCGCCATGAATAACAGGCGGCGCTTCCAGCTGCGGAAACAGACGTTGGCGACCAGCGCCCCAAGCGCGATCATCGCGATCAGGAATTTCACGCCCGAGCAAGCCTCTGCCACCTCGAAAAGGCCGGCCGGAGTATCGATAAACACGCCATCGATCACCGCCGGAATGCCGCTCAGCTTCACCAGGCCGATCGTCAGCGCCGCCGTGATCATCTGGAGCTGCGGCACCAGTTCGTCGCCGAAGGGCACCAGAAACGCCATGTAGGCCAGCGGAAACAGCAGGCCCAACCCTACGCGCGGGCCCAGAAGGGTCAGCAGGCTGCCGGGCAGGACCAGCACCGCGCCGGGCTGCTGAACCAGGCTGAACCCGGCAAACCGCCCCAGCACCCAAAGCAGCACGCCGCCAGCCACCACCAGCAATCCGGGAGCCCAGGTTTGCGGCGCAAGCCGGCGCAATTCGTTGACGCGCAGCGAAATCAGCCAGACCAGGATCGGCGGAACCAGCAGGATGTGATTGTAGGTCGAGCTATCCCACCAATGCCGGACCATCATCGCCCAGTCGCCGGCAAAGGCCAGGATCAGCGCGACCCAGACCAGGCCGAGCCGCACCAGGGCATCGCGCCAGGCAGAGGCGACGGCGGTTGCGTTGGCCGGAATGGCTTGATCAGGCGGCATCGCGCTTGTGGGCCTCGCCAATGCCGAGCAGTTCGGTAAGCGGGCCCAGGCTGGCCTGCCAGCTCAGGCTCTCGACCACATGCTGGCGCGCGGCCTTGCCCATCGCCGTGCCTAGCCGGGGGTGGGAAATGAAGGCGCAGATCCGGTCAACCAGTTCGTCGTCGCTATCTGCAACGGCGAAATGCTGGCCGTCGGTCCCGCCAATCCCGGTGGCCGCAGCGCTGGTCAGCACGACCGGCAGCCCCATCGCCATGGCTTCCAGCACCTTGTTCTGGATCCCGCGGGCGATCTCCAGCGGCACGACCGCCATGTCGGCAGCGGCCAGCCAGGCCCGGATATCATCGACTCCGCCCCAGACGTGGATCCCGTCCTGCCCGTCAAACCGGGTAAGCTCCTCGGGCGGGTTGCGCCCGACAACATGGAAGGTTGCATCGGGCCGGTGAGCGCGGATCTGCGGCATCAGTCGCTCAATCGTCCGCAGCGCGGCCTCGATATTGGGCGCATAATCCATCTGGCCGGTGAAGATCAGCTTCGGGCCGGTATGCTCCATCATCCGCGCCGCCGGGCGCACCGTCGGTGGATCGAAGAACTTGCTGTCAATCCCGTTGCGCAAGGCGCGCACATCGCAGGTCGCTGCTGCTTCGGGTGAAAGCCGCACGCGGAACAGGGCAGCCTCTTCGGCCGAGACCAGCAAGCTCACATCGGCGCGGCGGGCCTGCCGCTCTTCCTCGGTCCGCAGCAACCGCGCTTCGCGCGCGTTGATCCAACGGCGCAGCCCTGTGTCCTGCTCGGCGTAGGCTTCGAACTTGGCCGAATCGACATCGACAAAATCGAACAGCACCCGGCCCTTGAACCAATCGGGGATGTACTGTCCCATTTGCCCGGAAAAGACATAGATCGTCGCAATCGGGCGATCGCGCAGGATCTGCTCGACGTAATCGGCCAGTTCGGCATTGGCAAAGGCCGGCAGGCTGACCGGCGCGCGCTGGGCGAGCGACTGGATTCCGGCGAGGATCAGCGGTTTGACCCGCCGGACCAGGCGATAGCTGCGGGCAATCGCCGCCAGCTCGACTTCCTCGGCCAGGTCGCGCTCATCGTCCGCAAAGGTTGCGACATGGACCGGAGCCAGCGCCGCCAACCGCTTGAGAATATGGTGCGAGCGGATCTTGTCCCCACGATCTGGCGGGAACGGCATGCGGTGCGAAATGAACAGGATCTCGTTACTCATGCCAGCCCCCGGGCGATCCACGGACCGACCAGATTGGCGACCGGCAATGGCAGTTTCTTCCACAATTCGATCCGCGCGGCGTGGCGGCTGCTGGTCGGATCGGCATCGCGCGCTTCCGCTCCCGGCGCAGTCCAGCTGGCATAGCCGAGCGGTTCAGCCTCGAAGCCCCAGTTCTTCTTGAACTCGCCCGCCCCCGAATTGACCTTGGAGCGGCCGAAATCGAACCGCGCGCAGCCGCGCCGGCGGGCGTGGAGCATCAATTCGAAATACATCCGGTCATTGGCGCGCAGCTTGCGCGCCGCATGGGTGCCACCACCCCAGTAAGGCATTACTGCGCCGCGATGATACAGCGAGAGGACGCTGGCCACCGGCTGGCCCTGGTGTGAGACGGTCAGGATATCGACGTCCTCGCCAAATGCATCGAGCACTTCGGCAAAGAGGCGCTTCGGAAAGACCGGGGTGCCAAGATTGCGGACGCTTTCGGCATAGACGGCATAGTGCGCGTCGCGATCGGCCTGGGCACTGCCAACCGACACTGTCAGGTCGGCAGCCAAACCCTTGCGTACTTCCGCGCGCTGCTTGCGGGGAACCCACAGCAATTGCGCCTCATCGTCGGCCGCAAGGTCAGCGACATAGCCGCAATGGGAATCGTGGCGGACATGCCAGCCCGTGCGATCCTGCGGCAAAGGCCCGCCGCGCAGTTCGATCGTTGGACAGGAGCGCCGCAGCGCCTGGTCTTCAGCCAACGCAAGCAAGGCGTCTGCCTGCCCGCGCCCCGTCGCCAGGATACCGCCACCAACTCCGAAGCCGCTGGAAACAAGCACGCGGCCAAACAGCGGCGAATGCACCTCCAGCAAGGGCAATACCGCCGTCAGGTCCGGCCCGTGCTCCAGCCCCAGCACCAGCGCCTTGTTGCCCGAGCCGCGCGCCACGGCGGTCAGCCAGGCCGGGCGGTGAAAGGGCGTTGCGTCCGGATGACCCGCGACAAAGGCATCAATCCGCGCAAACGTGTCGCGCTCGGCCGGGTCGAGCACGACCGGTGTCGCGGCGTGGCGGAACGGCGCGTTCACGCGGCCAGATCCACGGCTGTTTGCGCCTCATGATGGGCAAGCAGGTCCATCCGGCCCCAGGCGAATTCACGGATCAGCTGCTCCAGCTTTTCCGCCATGACGTCGAGGTTGGTATAGTGCCGCAATTTCGAACGCAGCGGCGCTCCGGCCACGCGTGGCTGGGCCGGGTCAATCTCCCATGGATGGAAATAGAACACCGCCGGGCGCCGGTCCTGCGTGTTCACCTGGCGGATCGCCCAGCGCGAAAAGGCATAAGGCAGGACGCGGAAGAAACCACCACCGCCCGCAGCCAGCCGCTTGCCGGCAAATTGCGCCGTCGTCACCGGAATTTCGACCAGCGAGGACGAAGGCAATGGCCGGAAGGCAAAGCGCGGCGCATCGCGCCAGCCATAGTGATCATGGGTGATCGGCGCGACGCTCGAGCTATAGGTATAGCCCTGTTCGGCCAACACTTCATAGGCCCAGGGGGTACGCTGATCGATCGAGAAGCTTGGCGCGCGGTAACCCGTTATGGCGACGCCCGAGGCATCTTCCAGCACCTTGCGGGCGCGCTCGATATCGCGGGCGAAGGCGTCCTTGCCCAGCGTGAAGACGCGGGCGTGGTCCCAGCCGTGGCTGGCAAGCTCATGCCCGGCATCGACAATGCGGCGCATCAGCGGCCCGTGCCGCTCCGCCACCCAACCAAGCGTGAAGAAGGTCCCCTGCACCTCGCAGGCCGCGAACAGATCGAGGATCCGCTCGACATTGCGTTCGACCCGGTCAGACAGCGAATCCCAGCTCCGCCGGTCGATGACGTTCTCGAACGCACCGACCTGGAACCAGTCTTCGACATCGACCGAAAGGCCGTTGATCACCCGGGGTTGGACTTCGCTCACGCTGCCGCCCCGGTCAGGCCGCGGCGCGGTTGGCGTCTTCGGCCTCGATCCACTCGATCAGCATGGTCAGGGTGTGGCGGATGGTCCGCTCCTGCTCGAGCATCTTGGCCTCAAGTCCGGCGAACTTGGCCTCGAGCGCAGCAAAGCCCTCATCGTTCTGCACCGGGCGGGACAGATCAGCGTCACGTTCATTGGCGAGCTCGATCACAGCCTGCTGCAGCTCAGCAATCTGCGCGTCGCGCTCGGCCAGCAGGGCTTGCAGCTGCGCCATCGCAACACCATCGACTGCGACCGGCTGCGGCGCTGCGGCTGCAGCAGGAGCTGCGGCCTCGGCGGCAACCTTCGATTCAAGCTTCTTGAGCTGCATCGTCCCGTCGAGCTCCAGCTCGTCGAGCACCTGGCTCAGCATGGCCCGATCGATCCGGCTGCGCTGATCGACGGCGCCCAGCATCATCAGCCGGTTGCAGATCTGGTTGATCCGGCGCGGAACGCCGCCCGAGGCTTCGTAAAGCTCGGTGAAGACGCCCTGATCAAACTGCGGATTGCCGGTCCAGCCCACGCACTTCAGGCGGTGCTCGATATAGGCCTGGACTTCGCCCAGCTCCATCGCCTCAAGATGATGGGCGGCGATGACGCGCTGGCGCAGCTGTTCGAGTTGCGGGTGATCCTGGATCGTATCGCGGAATTCCGGCTGACCGAGTAGCAGCGTCTGCAACAGCGGATGCGCGCCAAGCTGGAAGTTGGAGAGCATCCGCAGCTCTTCGAGCGCATCGAGCTCGAGATTCTGGCTCTCGTCCACCACCAGCAGGCAGCGGCGCCCGGCGCGAGCCTCGTCGTGCAGGAAGGCTTCGATCGCACCAAGTGCCGAGGCCTTGTCATGCCCGTCGACGATCAAGCCAAAGGCCTGCGCGACAACATGGACCAGTTCTTCGCCATCGAGCTTGCTGGTTACAATCTGCGCGGCCGTGAGGCGGGCCGGATCAACCGTCGCCATCAGGTGCGCGACCAGGGTCGACTTACCTGCGCCAACCTCACCCGTGATCACCACAAAGCCTTCACCCTGGGCCAGACCATAGGAAAGGTAGGACAGCGCCTTACGGTGCGTCAGGCTTTCGAAATAGAAGGTCGGATCAGGGGTAAGCTGGAACGGCCGCCCGCTGAGCCCGTAAAAGTCGTTGAACATCTGCATCACTCCATCAGGCTCAGAACGAATAGCGCACGCCGACCATGGCCTGGCCGGACCAGATATCGACCAGGTTCTCACGCTTGACCCCGTCGATCCCGACGGCGGCCGTGGCGGTCAGCTTGCTGGTCAGCTGGCGGTAATAGGCGGCGGTTGCGCCGATCGCGGTGATATCGCCAGACAAGGCATCTCCGCTTTCGTACAAATTGCCGTAAACGCTGGTTGAGAAGCTCGAATTCCGGTCGATCCGCCCGTTGAGATAGGCGGCGACCCAGACGTTTTCGTCGATCACGCCGTTGGCAGCGGCGAGGACCGTACCCGGCGCGGCGATGAACTTGCGGCGGTCATAGCCAGCACCGATGCCGGTCTGGAAGCGGTTGCCGGTTACGGTGTAGCTGGCCATCACCCCGCGCGATCGGAACACCGAACTGCGGACCGAACCCAGCGCGGTCGAGAGGCACGGACTCTGGCCCGAAGCAACCGATCCGCTGGCAGCGACGCAGCCCGAGAGCGAGCCGTTGAAGGGATTGCGCACCGCTTCGAATTCGGTCGGCAGGCTGGACAGCGCATTGTTCAGCTGTCCGCCAAACCCGTTGATCGAGTCATAGACCGAAACGTTGAAACTGCTGCGCGAATTGGGCGCATAGGCAAAGCTGCCGTAATAGCTGGTCGAGCCATACCGCTTGCCAACATGGGCCTCGAGCGCGGTCCGGCGGCTCGGCCGCCACATCACGCCGGCATCCCAGATCAGGCCATCGGCGTTATAGGCGATCGTGCGCGGCACGCTCTTGTCGGTAACAAAGCGGCCGTCCGTACCCAGCACCGGCGCACCGGTAACCGGATCGCGCACCGCATCGCGGCTGGATACGCGGACCTTCTCATAGCCAACGCCGCCAACCACATGGAGATCGGGCGTGATCGGTACGGTCACATCCCCGCGCACCCAGCGGTCTTCGATACGTTGATCGAGATTGGACACATCTTCGCGGTTGTAGCCCGCGCCAACGCCCAGCCCGACCGGCAGTACATCGCCCGGCTTCACTCCGGCCCGCACGGCAGCGTTGTGAGTGATCGAATCGTCGAACACGTCAATCGGCGTCTGACCCGGGGCAATCTGCACGGCATCAGGCGATTCCACCCGCGTATAGCCGAGCCTGTAAGACCCGGTCAGCGCGACATCGCCGACATTGGTCGCCAGCTGCGGTCCGGCATAGATCGAGTAGATTTGCGTGACGCTGTCCCCGAACTCGAGCCCGCTAGTCACGGCAGCGCCATTATTTTCCACGCTGGTCCGCGCGGCCAGAGCGCCTGCTTCGAACTTCAGCGTCTGCGGCACAACCGAAAGCGAGGCGCGCGCCACGCCGCTGAGTGCATCGCTATCGGTTGCATCGCCCCAGCCAAAGCGGCGCTCATAGCGGACCGAGACCGAAGCCTGGTTGTTGCGCCCGGCAATCGCGGCATCGACCCCAGCGGCCAGCACCGAATAGGTCAGCACGTCGTTGCCCGGCTTGAGCTCGGCAAAGACCACCTGCTGCGCTTCGATGTAAGGCGTCACCTTAACCTTCTTGCCGCCACTGCGGCGCGGTGCGCTGACGTCGCCCTCGCCATCGTCCTCATCGGCGGAGTCGCTGCCGCGATCGCTCGAAGCCTTGGCTCCGGAGCCCGAGACATCGCCATAGGCGATCGACTGGGCGTGAGCGGCCAGCGGCAAGCTAAGCGCAGTCCCGGCGCACAGCAGTGCAAGCAGGCGTTTGTAGTCAGAGGTCATGGTTACCCCCCGTAGCCATAGTAGGACCCGAAGCGGCGACCGCTCGGGCTGAAATGGACGGCGTTCAAAAGCAGTTGGATATTCGGACAGCCCGAAAGCAGCCGGATCGCATCCTCCAGCGACCCCTGCCCCGTGCGATCGGCGCGCGCGACGACGACGGCCTGACCGACGTATTTGGCGAGCTCCGCTGCCGGCGATGCGGCCAGCGCGGGGGGCGAATCGAAGATCACGAAGCGATTGGGCGCGCCCTCGACCAGCCGGTCGAGCACCTGGCGGGTGCGCGAGCTGGAGAGATATTCGGTGTCGGACGTCGTGGCATTGCCGGCCGGCAGCACCCACAGGCCCGAGATGTCAGTCCCCTGCACGCAGTCGGCAACATCGAGCGAGGGATCGGCCAGCGCGTCCATCAGCCCCTTGCCGCCTGGCAGGCCGAGCGAGGACAGCACCGAAGGCTTGGCAAAGTCGGCATCGACCAGCAGAACCTCGGTTTCCTTCTCAGCCGCAATCGCCAGGGCCAGGTTGACCGCGGTAAAGGTTTTGCCTTCACCTGGATGCGGGGAGCAGATCAGCACGCGCTGGGCGCCATAGCCCATGCCCTGCTGCTGCAGATGCCCGGCATTGAGCAGCAGCTGCCGCTTCACGATGCGAAACTCTTCCATCAGCGCAGTGACCGAGCCTTCCGGCACGATCAGCCCCTGATCGCGCAGGTGCTGGCGGTTCACCGGGTTGATCGGCCCCTTGAACTGGACCGGCTGAACGGCTGGCACCAGATCAGTCGCCGGAGCCACTGCTGCGGGCGCAATCACCTCGGGCTCAATCACTTCGGGGCGAGCTTCTGCGGCCGGCGCAGGCGCAGGCGTTGGGGCAGCAACGGGGGCCACCTCCTCAACCTCGGCCACCTCGTCGGCGCGGCGATAGCGGCGGCGCTTGGCGGCGGGCGGAATCAGCTCTTCCGGGATCGGCGCCGGGGCCAGCTTCACTT